>JAFYIK010000255.1 GCA_017538685.1 Bacteroidales bacterium
ACACGGACAAGTCCATACGCAGCTTCGCCCATTCCTGCTTCCAGTATGCCCTGAGCCTCAAGCAAAGCATCTGGTTCGCCACCAAGGACACCATCTCCAAGAAATACGACGGCCGTTTCAAGGCTATCTTCGAGGAAGTGTTCCAGGAGTACAAGGAGCGCTTCGCCCAGGCCGGTATCGAGTACTTCTACACCCTTATCGACGACGCGGTCGCGCGCGTGATGCGCAGCGAAGGCGGCTTCATCTGGGCCTGCAAGAACTACGACGGCGACGTGATGTCCGATATGGTTTCCACCGCGTTCGGTTCGCTCGCTATGATGACCTCCGTGCTCGTCAGCCCGGACGGCAAATACGAATATGAGGCCGCCCACGGCACCGTCACCCGCCACTACTACAAATACCTGCAGGGCGAGGAGACCAGCACCAACCCGATAGCGACCATCTTCGCCTGGAGCGGCGCGTTCCGCAAGAGGGGCGAGATGGACAATCTCCCCGAGCTTATGAACTATGCCGACCAGCTCGAAGGCGCCTGCCTCGACACCCTGAACGACGGCCTTGCCACCAAGGACCTCGTCGGCCTGATGGAGGGCATTACCCCCACCCAGCTCAGCTCGGCCCAGTTCCTCAAGGCCATCCGCGAGCGCCTGGAGAAGCGCCTCTCATAAAGCGGCACTCTAAGTTACAAACGATCCCGATGCATACTAAATGTGTCGGGATCGTTTTTTTCAAAAGACGCATTTCGGACTCCCGCGTGTTTATTATATGTGGAATTAGTATTATATTTGGCCTTATGAAGAAGTGGTTAGTAGTGTTGGGACTGATCCTGTCCCTGTTCACACCGCTGTACTCGCAGGAATCCTCGGCGCTGTACAGAGGAAAATACCCCGCTTTATACCCCTTCAAATACAACGGGCACCTTTTCTGGGACAGCAAGGAGTATCAGAGCGGTTCACTCCGCTACAACGGCAAGACTTACGACGGAATATTCCTGAATATAAACGCCTATAAACAAGAGGTCCAGATACTGTCTCCAGGCACTCACTCGCCCATTGTACTCTACAGGGACCAGGTGGCCTGGGTGTCGTTGGGCGGAGAATTGTTCGTCAACCTTCAGTACCTGGGCTTCGACTATGTCCCTGCCGGCTTCTACCAGGTCCTGAAAGACTCTCCTCAGCCTGTCCTGTACCAGGTCCGCAAATACATCACCTCCTCGGCGGCAAAGCAGAACGGCAACGGCATCGGCTACGACGACCCCGACTACGACGAATCGCTTATCCATTACTGGAGAAAAGAAGACTCCTACTATGTCCTGACTGACTTTGAACTGAAAGCGGTATCGAGGCGCAAGGCCACGAGGCTCTTGAAGGAGCACACCAAAGGCGAACCGCTGCTTTCGTCCCGCCTGGACGCCTGGCACGCCGGCTCGGAGCCGAAGGGTTTCCTGAGCGTCGCCGACAAGGTGAAAACAGACAGCGAACTCCCTGAAGGATATTTCCAGCAGATTCCTCTGGACACCATCGTGGTGCAATACGCTGCCCCGCCCCAGGTCACGACCTACAAAAATAAGATCTACACTATCGGCCAGTCGCGCGGGAACAAAAACGCCACGGTGAGCGGGCGCGTGATGGAACTTGAAACCGAGCAGCCCCTGCCGGACGCCATAGTCTTCGACGAAAACACGCAGACTTACACGACCACCAATGCGCAAGGCGTTTACGCCCTGAATCTCCCCTGCGGAGCGAACCGGCTGCATTTCATCTACGAAAGCAAGGAAGAGCTGGACCTTCAGGTGGAAATCTACGGAGACGGTGTCCTGGACGTGGTTATGAACGATCAGGTGACTCTCCTGAAAGAAGCGGTTATCTCCGCCAACAGTATGGAGAAGCACCATACCACCTCCCTCGGAATCGAATCGCTCAACACCCGTTTTATGGGCAAGATTCCCAGCGCCTTCGGCGAGGGCGACGTGGTGCGTGCGGTGCTCACCCTCCCCGGCGTGAAGTCCGTGGGTGAAGCGGCAGGCGGCTTCAACGTGCGCGGCGGTTCTGCCGGCGAAAACCTTATTCTCTTCAACGAGAACACCATCTACAATCCCAGCCACCTTTTCGGCATCTTCTCCGCTTTCAATCCGGATATAGTGTCCGGGGTGGACATCTACAAATCCTCCATCCCCGCGGAGTACGGCGGAAGGATATCTTCCGTGATGAAAGTCACGTCCAAGGAAGGAGACCTGCAGCGCGTCCGCGGATCGCTGGGCCTCGGCCTTCTCACCAGCCGGGCGCAGCTGGAAGGCCCTGTCATTCCGGGCAAGACCACCTTCGTCCTCGGCGCGCGCACCACTTATTCCGACTGGATTTTGGACAGGCTGCCACAGACCAGCGCCTATTCCGGCGCAGAAGCGGGCTTTTTCGACGTGAATGCGGGAATCACCCACCGCTTCACCCAGTCCGACGTCCTGCAGCTGTCGTTCTACTACGCCAAAGACGACTTCAACCTCGCAGGCGACGTGGCCAACAATTACGCCAACCTCAACGCATCCGCCATCTACAGGCATAAGGGGCAGAAATCCGCATCCTGGCAGCTCGCCGCCGGCTTCGACCGCTATTCAAACCTGACGGGCGACCATTCCTGGAAATATGCGGCCTACGACCTCGAGACCCAGATCAACCAGGCTTTCGTCAAAGGATGGTGGAAGCGCGAGTTCGGCATCCACGAAGTGAGCGCCGGCGGCCAACTCGTAGGCTATCTTATGGAGCCCGGAATCCGCACCCCCTACGGAGAGAATTCCGTGGTGGCGGACAGGCTGCCACAGGAAATCGGATGGGAGCCCGTCGTCTACGCTTCCGACCTTATGCGCTTCTCCCCCGAATGGTCGGCTGAAGCCGGCGTGCGCCTTATGGGATTTATCCCGCAGGCGGACCGCAAACAGTATTGGGCGCCGGAACTGCGCCTCTCGGGCAAATACTCGCCCATAGAGACCCTTTCCTTCAAGCTGGGACTTGGCACTATGCGCCAGAATATCCACCTCATCTCGAACACCTCCGGTATCTCGCCTATGGACACCTGGAAACTTTCGGACGCGTCCATCCGACCCACCACGGGCTGGCAGGGTTCCGCCGGAGTCTATTGGACTCATATCGGATGGGGGCTGGATTTCTCGGCCGAGACTTACTGGAAGCAGTCGAGCTACGCCCTGGACTACAAAGCTGGAGCGCAGCTGGCAATGAACCCGAATCTGGCCGAAGACCTAATTCCCATCTACACCAAGTCCTACGGCGCTGAACTGATGATAAAAAAGCCCACCGGAAAACTGACCGGATGGGTATCGTATTCCTATTCCCGCGCGCTTTTCCGCGAGATGCTGGACAGGGCGAACGAGACCATAGCCGGCGGCGACTGGTACAACGCCCCCTACGACAAGCCCCACGAATTCAAGCTCGTCGCAAACTGGGCTATGACGCATCGCTTCAGCTTCTCCGCGAACGTGGATTATTCCACCGGACGACCGGTAACGGTCCCCGTGGGCACATACTACTTCAGGGGCGCCTACCGTTTCGCCTACTCGGAAAGGAACTGCTACCGCATTCCCGATTATTTCAGGGTCGACCTCGCCTTCAATATCGACCCCGGACACTACCTGAAGGCCATAGCGCATTCCTCCATCACTCTCGGAGTCTATAATGTGCTCGGCAGGGCCAATCCCTATTCGGTCTACTTCAAGACCTACAACAACGGCACGACCAGCAGTTATCTGCTATCCATTTTCGCCGTGCCCGTGCCTTACGTCAACTTCAATATACTCTTCTGATGAAACGACTCTCACTCTTGATCATATTGTTTGCAGTCACTTCCTGCATATATGAATACGACTTCCCTGATATTCCGCAGGCCAGGGAGGCGTTGGTGATCGACGGCAATATCGTGATCGGCAGCAAGGCCACTCTGGGAGTCTACCGTCTCACCCCTTCCGGCAAACCAGTGAGCACCAATGCCGTAACACCCACATCCTGGTGGGTGGAAGACGATGCCGGCACCCGTTACGACCTGGACGCATCAGGAACCCTCAGTCTGAGCGCCGCACCGGCCGACAGGGCCTACAGAATGATGGTCGAAGCGGAGGGCAAGACCTACAGTTCATCTTTCCAGACGCCACTTCCCTCGCCCCAGATAGACAGCCTGATCATCGACGGAGACAACCCGTCCGACGTCTACTGCCTTCTCTCCTTCCATCTCGATCCTTCCGTGGGAACCTATGTAGGCGTCACCTTCGAAGAGATTTGGGAATTCCATACTGATTTCACCAAGAATTTTGCGGTCAGTTACGATGAGGAAAATGACAAGTGGAAAATCAGCGAGCTCGAATTTCCTGATATGACCCACTACTACTGCTGGAGCAAGAGAAGGACGGTCGACGATGTGCTGGCGGACCTCAGCAGCCTTAACGGAACGGCGGTCGATTTTCTGGTGACCCAGTTCCCCAGGACTAACAACCGCAACCACCGCAACTACGACATAAAAGTGTGGGCGCGCACGCTCAGCGAGCAGGAATACCGCTTCCACACCACCCTTGCCCAGCAATACGGCGGCCTTAACCTCTTCACGCCTAACCCGGGAGAGATAGCGGGCAACGTCGCCTGCGTGGACGATCCGTCCGAGTATGTCTACGGCTATGTCTCCACCTCGATGTGCTCTACAGCAAAAAAACACATCGGCAGCCAATACTTCATTCCCTCGAGCCCGAGCAAATCCTCGTTCGAAGTGCCTGATTCCTTAAGAATTCCAGAGTTCCTGAAGAACGGTTACTGGCCGATAGTCCGCAACGTGGATAACGAAATTATGTGGGGGCCTGAACGTTGCGTGGACTGCGTCCTGGCAGGAGGAAAACTTGAGAAACCGGCTTTTTCAGAATGATGCCTATGAAAAGAGTGATACTTTGCAGCTTGTTTTGCCTGATCGGCATCATCTCCTTCGCCGGCACTGAAAGGGTCTACGTGCAGACGGACCGCAGCGTTTACCTCTCCGGAGACAGGATATGGTGTTCACTCTTCTGCGTGGACGAAGCCGGACGGCTTTCCACTCAAAGCGCCGTGGCATATCTCGAGCTGCTCTCCACGGACGGCAGCGCCGCCCAGGCCAAGATCGGCCTGCTGGGCGGAAGGGGCGCCGGAGAATTCACCATCCCCGCGAATACCCCTACGGGCAACTACCGGCTGGCGGCCTACACCTCCCTCGAAGGCGGCGAGGCCTCCGAAACCGGATCGCGGCTGCTTTCCGTCTATAATCCCTGGTCGCTCGCCCGCGTAAAAGACGGCGTGCTGCCCGAATCTCAGCCTCAGACCGTCCGGCAGGATGACAGCCAGGATGGCGTTCTTCTGCAGCTGCCCGACGTGGTCAGGCAGGGAGACAGATTCAAACTCTCGTTAGGCGGCCCCGCTGCAGATCTGAGCGTCTCAGTTTATCACGAAGACGCCCTCGCGCAGCTGACTGGCGGCACTCTCAGAGATTTCCTTCAGCAGTTCCCCGTCTCGCCCGAACCCGGCGGAGAACTGGAATTCGACGGTGAAACCGTACGCGGCTCCGTGCAAAACGCATCGGGCTCCGGACTTGCCATCCTCTCCACTTCAGGCTCCACCGACGATCTCTACGTGTGTTCTTTCGGCGAGGATTTCGAGCTCCGCTTCGACACCGGCAACATCTACGGAAACCCCGAACTCGTGTGCGAGATGCTCAATGCGGGAGACAACATCAGGATACGCCTGGAGGACTCCTTCCAGCATCCTTCTGCGGGTGATGTGCCGGCACTTCATCTGCACGAATCCCTCTACGACGACCTTGTGCTGGCGAAGCGCTCGCTTGCCGGGCTCTGCCCCACCGACACCCTCGTACGCTTCCTGCCCAGGCGGGAAGATCAGCTTTTTCACGCCGACGATATGGAAAGAATACATCTTGACGACTACACACGCTTCCCTTCCGTGAAGGAAATAGTCGTTGAAATCCTCCCTATGGTCCGCATAAAAACGCACTACGGGAAGAAGCAACTTGAGCTCGCAATCTCCGACGGAGCCGGCACCAGGGTCGAGTTTATGGACCATATACTGGTGATGATGGACGGAGTGGTCATCCCCGACTTCGACCTGCTTCTGGCGCTGGACGCGATGCTCCTGGAAGACATCTATATCACCTACGAACGCATAGTGGTGGGCCCGACTTTCTTCAACGGCGCCATCAACTTCGTCAGCAAGAAGAACTATGTCACGGCGCTCGACTTCCCGAGCAATGTCTGTGTGATCGATTTCAAGGGCGTCAGTTACCCCGTAGCCTATCTCGGCGAGGTCTCCTCAGCGGAGGAAGACTTCAGGCAGCTGCTTTACTGGCATCCTTCCCTCCTGCTGGATGGCAGTGAAGACGCCGGCATCGAGCTTAAGGCTCCCGCCTACCCCGGCCGTTTCTGCGTCGTTGCCGAAGGCCTCACACCCTCTGGCGAGCCGGTCAGGGCGGTCGCCCATTTCGAGGTGCAATAGTGCCAAATATTTGCTACCTTTGTAACAAATAAATCCTAACCAATGTCAGAACAGAAATACAGGGTCGAATCAGACCTCCTCGGCGAACTTAAGGTTCCCGCAGATGCCTACTACGGCGTGCAGACTCAGCGAGCTCTCGATAATTACAAGATCTCCACAACCCATATGAGCGATTATCCCGAGTACATGATCGCGATCGCTTATGTGAAGATGGCGGCTGCCGAAGCCAACGCCCGCCTGGGCGTGCTGGACCGCAAGATCGCGGACGCGATAGTGGCAGCCTGCAAGGAGGTTGTCGAGGGCAAGTTCAACGACCAGTTCCCCGTGGATATGATGCAGGGCGGCGCCGGAACCTCGGTGAATATGAACGCCAACGAAGTCATCGCCAACCGCGCTCTCGAGCTGATGGGCCACCAGAAAGGCGAGTACCAGTTCTGCTCCCCCAACGACCACGTCAACTGCGCGCAGAGTACTAACGACGCTTACCCCACCGCTTTCCGCTACACCTTCGTGAGGATGGACCGCAAGCTCCAGGCTTCGCTGACCGAGCTCATCGCAGCCTTCCGCGCAAAAGGCGAGGAGTTCAAGGACTACATCAAGATGGGCCGCACCCAGCTGCAGGACGCAGTGCCTATGACCTCCGGCCAGGAGTTCAAGGCCTTCGCGGATAACCTCGAAGAGGAAATCGCAAACCTCCAGCGCAATGCCGTGCTGCTTAAGGAAATCAATATGGGCGGCACCGCCATCGGCACCGGCCTCAACGC
>JAFYIK010000256.1 GCA_017538685.1 Bacteroidales bacterium
ACCGGAATCCACGCGTACTCCCAGTCGCTGCCTTGCTAGCCCTTCACGGGCAGCAGGGCGAGCGCGAGACGCGGGGCGAGGTCGCGGGCGGCGTTCAGCGCATAACCGGTGGTCGCGCCGAGAGACATACCGATGCTGACGATAATCATAGTCACGGGCCAGGCTCCGATTCCGCCGGGGGTAGGGATCTTATATGTGCCCACGCAGAAGATAAGGAAGACCAGCACGAAGGTGGCGACTATCTCGCTGAAGAGATTGCTCCATTTGTTGCGGATGGCAGGGGCGGTGCAGAAGCAGCCGAGCACTGCGGCGGGATCGTCGGCTGTGGCGTCGAAGTGGTCTTTGTAGAATAGCCACACAAGGCAGGCGCCGCAGAAGCCGCCGAGCATCTGCGCGATCACATAGGGGATGAAACTGCTCCAGGCGAACTGGCCTGCGAGGGCGAGACCGAGGCTCACGGCGGGATTGAGATGGGCGCCCGAGTCGTGGGCCACGAACACGCCGCACATCACGGCGAGGCCCCAGCCGAAGGCGATGACCACCCAGCCGGCGCCCTTCGCCTTGCAGCCTTTAAGGGTGGTGGCGGCACAGACGCCGTCTCCCATAAGCACTAATATGAGGGTTCCGAGGAACTCAAGTACACAATTATGCCACATATCTTATTACTTTGATAATGAACGTTTTACTGCATCAGCCCAACCGTCGCGGAGAGCTCCCACCTGAGAGGCTTCAAGCTCCGGTTTGAAGGTCTTGTCGATAGCCCACTGGGCTTTGATTTCATCAATGCTGCCCCAGAATCCCGTGGCCAGTCCGGCGAGGTAAGCCGCGCCCTTGGCGGTGGTCTCCACGCAGGTAGGACGCACGACGTTGGTCTCGAGGACATCCGCCTGGAACTGCATCAGGAAGTCGTTGCGCGAGGCGCCGCCGTCGACCTTGAGGTCGCCGAGGCTGACCTGTGCGTCAGCCTGCATCGCGCCGACGATGTCCATCGTCTGGAACGCGATGCCCTCGAGCGCTGCGCGCACGATGTGGCCGACTTCGGTGCCGCGTGTGATGCCCGTGATGGTGCCCTTCGCAAACGGATCCCAGTGGGGCGCTCCGAGGCCCGTGAGGGCCGGCACGAAGTACACTCCGCCGTTGTCAGGCACGCTGGTGGCCAGGGCCTCCGAATCCGCGCTCGAAGCGATGACCTTCAGGCCGTCGCGCAGCCATTGGACCACGCTGCCGCCCACGAAGATGGAACCCTCGAGGGCGTAGCTGACCTTGTCGCCTATCTTCCAGGCTATGGTGGTGAGGAGGTTGTTCTTGCTGGTGATGGCCTGCCCACCCGTGTTCATAAGCAGGAAGCAGCCGGTGCCGTAGGTGTTCTTGACGTCGCCCGGATTGGTGCACATCTGCCCGAAGAGAGCGGCCTGCTGGTCGCCCGCGATGCCCGCGATGGGCACGTCGAAGGAGAAGATGCGGGCGTGTGTGTAGCCATAGATTTCGCTCGAGCTGCGAACCTCGGGGAGCATAGAGCGGGGAACTCCCAGCAGTTCCAGCATTTCGTTGGCCCATTCGAGAGTGTGGATGTTGAATAGAAGGGTGCGGCTGGCGTTGGACACGTCCGTGACGTGGTGACGGCCGCCCGTGAGGGTCCAGACGAGCCAGCTGTCCACGGTGCCGCAGCGGAGT
>JAFYIK010000257.1 GCA_017538685.1 Bacteroidales bacterium
AACTTTTCGATGAAAAAAAATCGAAAAAGTATTTGAAGTCAAAAACCTTTGTGTACTTTTGTCTAAGCCGGTTTTTGCCGGGGACACAAAAATACTATAAATTATGAGAACTTCAATCGTTTTTCTCGCAGCGGCTCTATTTGCCGCCAGTTCGTGCGACCTCACATCTCTTAAGAAAGAGCAGGGCGCAATCAGTATCCACTTTGTCGAGGACTCCGCTTTTCTGACCAAAGGCGGGACCCAGATCGACACTAACTCTTTCATTCTCTCCGTGACCGACTCCAAAGGGGCGTCTGTCTACTACGGCACTTTCGGAAGCGCGCCGGAGACTATCATCGCAGCAGCAGGAACTTACACCGTCTCGGCGGTATCCTGCGAATTCAGCACACCGCTTTTCGACAAACCGCAGTACGGCGATTCTCAGGTGGTCGTGGTCGCCTCGGGCAAGACCTGCAGCGTGGTTCTCGAGTGCGTGCAAATCAACGCAGGCATCAGGCTGAAGATAGACAGGAACTTCCTCACGGAGTATCCCAACGGTGTTTTCTTCCTCAAATCCGCGGACGGCAAACTGATGTACGGCTATTCGGAGAAGCGTATAGCGTACTTCAAGCCTGGCAACGTGTCGTTGGTGCTTAACGAAAACAACTCGGACAAGACCATCTGCACCCGCAACCTTTCGGCTCAGGAGATACTCACCATCAACGTCAACGTGTCCAGCTCGAGCCTGGACGCTGAGGCGGGGATACACATCCAGGTGGACACCACCCGTTTCTGGGACAGCGAGACCATCGACATTGGCGGGAACAGCGGCGACGGCAGGGGACAGACTAAGGAAACGGCTTTCAGCGTGACCCAGGCGAAGGACCACGTCGGCGACAACGACGTGTGGGTCTACGGCTACATAGTGGGTGGAGACCTCACCTCGTCGAAATGCTCGTTCGAAGGACCGTTCAGTTCGAGGACCAACCTCGTGATAGCCACCAAATCCACCTGCACCGACAAGGAGTCGTGCATCTCTGTGCAACTCCCCAACGGCAAGATCAGGGACGCGCTCAATCTGGTCGACCACGAAGATAACCTCGGGAAGAAAGTCTTCCTCAAGGGAGACATAGTCTCATCGTACTACGGAATAGTAGGCATTCAGTCGCTCACGGAGTACAGTTTCTGACAAAAAAACCGTATATTAGCCTTTCGATGAAACTCAAGAAATGGCTGGATAATGGAAGGGCTGGAGCGCTTGTGCAGAGCGCTATGCCCGCGCTTCTCGCAGCGGTGCTGGCATTCGCTTCGGGCCAGGCGGTATGGTGGATCGCCATACTAGCCCTGCTCGGGGTGGAATGCGCGCACCTCGCGATGAACCTCGCAGACGATTATTTCGATTACAAGGTGGATATGAAAGGCGACCGCGACAAAGTGGTCCGTCAGGGCTTCCGCGCGATGACGGCGAAATATCCCTATCTAACGGACGGCTCCGAAACCTTGAAGACCACGGCCCACGCGATAGCGCGTTTCAGCGCGACCGCAATCGCCATAGGCGCGCTCATCTTCATCTACAGACTGCTGGAAAACGGCTTCACCGGCCCGCAGGGGGCGTGGTGGATAGTGGCCATAGCCGCGGCCTGCGCGTTCCTGGGCTTTTTCTACTCCGGCCCGCCGCTCAAGCTGGCGTACAGGGGAGTGGGTGAGCTGGTCATAGGCCTGATTTTCGGCCCGCTGCTGATGATGGGTATGTACTACGCTTGCTGCGGACGCGTGGACCCCGGAATAGTGCTGATCAGCATTCCAGTCGGCCTGCTGGTGCTCAATATCCTCTTCACGCACAGTTTCATCGACCGTAAGGGCGACGAAGCCAGCAACAAAATGACCTTCGCCAGGCTGCTCGGTAACGACGGCCTGTGCATCGCTTTCTCGGCCGTGTTCATTTTCCTGCCGTTCATACTTATCACCGTGGCCGTCGCGCTCGGGTACACGCACCCCGCTTACTTCGCGGTGCTGCTCGTCCTCCCTCGCGCGATCTGGCTCTTCCGCTCCCTTGTGCTCTTCACGAAAGGGGAGATGATGGAGATTGAAAAGCCGGCGAAATGGCTTGGACCTATGCCGGGATGGGATCAGATCCGCGCGGCGAAGATCGACTGGTTCCTCGCGCGCTGGTTCTGCGCCAGGAACCTGCTCAGCGGCTTCTGCATTATAATGGGCCTCGTGGCCATAATCCTGATGATAGTCCTATGACCTTAGGCCAGATAACATACCTGGGCTGGTGGTGGTTCAGGGCGAAATTTTTCGGAAGGAAGGCCCCGCTTCAGAGCGTGGTGTTCGTCTCGGACAAATGCAATCTCAGCTGCAAACACTGCACGGTCTACAACCATAAGGATCCGCTGACAAAGACTTACGAGCAGATACGCGAAGAGTTG
>JAFYIK010000258.1 GCA_017538685.1 Bacteroidales bacterium
AGAGTGCTTCTCAAACTTAGCGGCGAAAGTCTCGGCGGTCCGTCGGGCAGGGGTCTCGACGAGAGCCGTATCGCCGCCTACGCAGACCAGATCGTAAAAGCAGTCCTCAGCGGACACGAGGTCGCGATAGTGAACGGCGGCGGAAATATCTTCCGCGGCCTGCAGGGTTCAGGCAAGGGGTTTGACAGGGTGGACGGAGATAAGATGGGTATGCTCGCGACCGTCATCAATTCGATGGCGCTTGCGCAGTTCATCCGCGCCCGCGGCGTCCGCGCCGAGGTCTTCACCAGCACGCCTATGGAGCCTATGGCCCGCTACTACGTCCGCGACGCAGCCGCGAAGGTGCTGGAGGAAGGGGGAGTCGCCCTCATCGCCGGCGGCACCGGTAACCCGTTCTTCACCACGGACAGCGGCGCTGCCCTCCGTGCGCTTGAGCTTGGGGCGGACGCCCTGCTGAAGGGAACGAGGGTGGACGGCGTGTACACGGCGGACCCGGAGAAGGATCCGTCGGCCGTGAAGTACGACGAACTCACCTTCGACAAAGCACTCGCAGACCATCTGAAGGTGATGGATGCGACCGCGTTCGCGCTCTGCGAGCAGGGGGATGTGCCCATCATAGTGTTCAACATCGATTCCGAAGGTGCGCTGCAGTCGCTGCTCGAAGGAAAGAAGGTCGGAACTATCGTCCATAAGTAAAACCATATAATTTATATATAGTATGTTGTCAGCAATCGAAAAAGAGATAATCGCCGGCGCTGAGAAGAAGATGCAGGACGCCGTCGCGTTCCTCGAGGCGAGTCTCAAGGATTACAGGGTGGGCAAGGCGAATCCGTCTGTCTTCAATAAGGTTCTCGTGAACTACTACGGCACTATGACCCCGCTTCCGCAGGTCGGCGCCGTTTCCGCTCCGGACGCAAAGACGCTGATGATCCAGCCGTGGGATCGTTCGCTCATTCCCGCCGTGGAGAAAGCCATTATCGACTCGAACATCGGCCTGACCCCGTCGAACAACGGTGAGGTCATCCGCTGCACCGTCCCCGCCCTCACTGAAGAGCGCCGCAAGGACCTCGTGAAGAAGGCGAAGGGAGAAGGCGAGAACACCAAAGTCGTCATCAGGAACACCAGGCGCGACGCTATGGACGCACTGAAGAAGGCCCAGAAAGCCGGAACCATCAGCGAAGACGCCGAAAGGGAAGCCGAAGACGAGGTGCAGAAACTCACTGATAAGAAGGTTAAGGACGTGGACGCGCTCGTTGCAGCGAAGGAAAAAGACATCCTGACCGTCTAGTTTTTGTTATTTCGAAAATATTTTATACCTTTGCGACCCCTATAAACGTAGGGATCGCATTTTTTATAAAGTATTAACTGTTTAAGATCAAGACAATGGACACTCTTAGCTACAAGACCGTCTCGCTGAACAAGGCGACAGTCGACAAGAAGTGGGTGGTTATTGACGCGACAGATCTCGCTCTTGGTCGTCTTTCAGCAAGGGTTGCCCTTATCCTCCGCGGTAAGAACAAGCC
>JAFYIK010000259.1 GCA_017538685.1 Bacteroidales bacterium
CTCCGGCAAGCACAACAACTGGTCGCTGGGTACCGATACCGGCACGATGCTGCTCGCCCCGGGCCGCGACGCGCTGGGCAACCTGCAGTTCGTCACCTTCTTCGTGAATGTGCTCGCAGCCGTGCAGAAGCACAACGGCCTGCTCAAGGCTTCGATCGCCAGCGCGACCAACGCCTACCGGCTGGGCGGCAACGAGGCACCGCCCGCCATCGTTTCGGCCTTCCTGGGCGACACGATGACCCGTGTCCTGCAGAAACTGCTCGAGGTCCCTTCCGATACGCCCATCGAGATCGCCGGCAAGAAGGGGCGCAAGCTGGGTCTGGTGGAGCTGCCCGAGATTTTCCTGGACAACACCGACCGAAACCGCACGTCGCCCTTCGCCTTCATCGGCAACCGGTTCGAATTCCGCGCGGTGGGCTCCTGCGCCAACTGCGCCGGCGCGATGACCACCCTCAATGCGGCGGTGGCCGACCAGCTGCTGCTCTTCAAGGCCGACCTCGACCGCGAACTGGCTGCCGGCAAGCCGCTGAACACGGCGGTGATGGATGTACTCAAACCCCTGATTCGCTCGGTGCTGGAGGTGGTCTGCTTCGACGGCAACGGCTACACGGACGCGTGGAAGGCGGAAGCCGCACGGCGCGGTCTCAACGTGGAGACCAGCGTTCCGAAGATGTTCTGCGAGTTCACGAAACCCGAGTCGGTGGAGATGTTCACCCGTACGGGAGTCTTCACGGAGCGCGAACTCAGGGCCCGCAACGAGGTCAAGTGGGAAATCTATGTCAAGAAGGTCCAGATCGAGGCGCGCGTGATGGAACGGATGGCCATCAACCATATCGTCCCCGCCGCCCTGGAGTACAAATCCAAGCTGCTGCAGGAGACAGCCCTGGCCAGGGAGGTCTACGGCAATACGGACTCCTGCGCCACGGAACTCTCCCTGCTGGAGGCCATCTCCGCCAACGTGGAGGCGGTGCGCATCAGCGCTGCGGACCTCAAACGGGCGTGCGTGGCGGCCGATTCGCTGGAAGACGGCTATGACCGGGCGCTCGCTTACCACGATATCGCAGCGCGCTTCCCGGCACTCCGTACCCCGATCGACAAACTGGAGGAACTGGTCGACAACAAAATGTGGCCGCTGCCCAAGTACAGGGAACTACTCTTCATCAATTAATGCAAAAAATCGGTCCGCCATTGGAATACTTTTTGCATCTTTGCGACCCGAAATTAAAATGACTGTCTAATAAGCATTCTACTATGAAAAAGATTTTTGCAATGGCTCTCGCCCTCGTTATGGGCCTCTGCGCAACTTCTTGCTCTCTCTCTCCGAGCGGTGAAGGCGATGCTACCTACGTCATCAGCTTCCCCCAGACCCTCAACTCCTCGGTGATTACCAAGGCCGCTATCCAGGCTGTCTTTATCGCTGAGCTTTCCTCAATCTCCACGGCTACCTCCACGGGCCTGGACAATGTGGTGCTCACCGGTGACTACGCTACCAACGACGACCTCGCCGTCGAGGCTTGCAAGGCAGCTGAGTAAGAGTGCTTGAAGAAGATTGACTACACGAACAACGATTCCTACAAAGTCGAGGTTACGGTCAACTACGCAACCGGCAAGAGCCGCTCGCTCTTCAAGTGCACCTTGAAGGAGACCATCAAATAACTATTTGAAATCTCTTTTC
>JAFYIK010000026.1 GCA_017538685.1 Bacteroidales bacterium
AAAAAAATATCCAGCGCAGAGGGACATAAAAAGGCCCGGAAAAATCCGGGCCCCTGGCGTAAATGACGCCTACGATTATTACTTAGATTGAATATATACGGGGTGGCCGCTGTTGATACGGTCCAGCAGCTGCTGGTATACCGACGGCCGGACGTATTCGGTGTAGTATTCGCCTTTGTCCGGGCCAATAAGCACCTGGTACAGGACCGGTCTCCCCATATAGAGGTCGGTGGTGCGTGCCGGTCTCATCCCTTCCGGCACGCTGTCGTACTTCCATAGCGGGAGACTGCGGCCCTGGTACCAGAGCCGGAATGGCAAGAGCTCTGAGGCCATCATCCAAAAATGGGCTTCTCTTCACCTTGGGGAGCAGCTGCTGGCGCGCCTTCCTGTTCCCAGGGTTCGACGGTGTCCATACCTGCGAGTTTCGGGGTATCTTCAGCAGCTGCCGCGGCCGGTTTCCCCGCTCCCCTTCCCTTGGAGAGCTCGAAGGCTTCGAAAATGACGCTGACCGGAAGATCTTCATCCTTGGTGGTGTCGATGTAGAAGAAATAGCGGTCTTCCCCTGCTACCTTTGCCCGGATACGGTTGCTCGCCCTTTCAGATTTGGTTCTGAGGAGGCACCTCGGGTTGTATACCCAGTCCTTGTACAGGCAGAAGCACTGGAGGCGCGACGTGAACGTGTTCTGCTTCATCATCTCGGCGATCGGCTTCGGCAGGCTCTTCTTATAGTCCTCGAAGACGTTCTTGATGTCGATGATCTGGTTCAGCGTCGAGTCGTTGAAGTACAGTTCCGCCCAGTCCAGGAACTCCTGCGTCATCGCCTTCAGGAGGTTGCGCATCTCTATGGCCCTCATAGCGGGCTGGATCCTGACGGGATACTGCTTCCAGAGCTGGACGCACTGGAGCATAAAGTTGTAGAAGTGGTTCCAGTCCTCTTCGCTGTAGTCGTCGAACAGCGTCCGGTGGAAGTCCATATCGGGCGTGTAGGCGCGCAGGCCTTCCACGGGATCCTCCGCGTGATAATAGTTGCCGAAGGCCGCGAACCAGCAGCGCCGGCGCAGCGAGGCGTCGAAGGATGATATCGGGTGGTTCGACGACAGGGCCAGTTTCGGCGATTCGTCGAAGTTCAGCACGAAGGACGCCTGGTTCTTCGGGTTCACGACCATATTTCCCGTCACCCAGTTCATAAAGACGTGCAGGTCGATGCGGGAATTGAGGTCGTCGATGTATACGGTGTCCGTATAGTCCTTTTTCACGCCCTGGAGGATGAAGTCCATCTTGTCGTGGCGCATATGCTGGCCGTCGATGTAGTTCTGGCGGCGCATCCTCGCGATGCTGCCCATCAGCATACTCTTTCCGGTACCGCCGCGGTGCTCATTGTCTGCGCCCTGTTCGGTTTCCATAGCATAGACGAAGTACGGCCTGGCCGCATCCTTGTGTTTCGACAGCAGGTAGCCGATCATCGAGAGCTTCGCGAGGAAGTTCAGATTGTGCTCGGCTCTCTGTTCCGGAGTGAGTATGTATCCCGCCTGCTCTTCCTGCCAGTAGATACGGCCGGTGTTGTAGACGAACTGGAGCCAGTCGAAGTCGGGCCTGCGTATATCTATCTCATACCGGGCTGTGTCCTTAAAGGCGTCAGCTTTCTTCTTTTGTGCATTATATTCAGGGGTGCGGGGTGTGCAGTGCCGGAGACGGCTGAGCGCTTCCTGGTATTCACGGGTTCGTCTGACCTCGAAGAACGGCTCTTCGACCTTCAGGTCGTGGTCGATGATCTTGTCGGAATGGACCATATACGGGCATTTCTCAGGGTCTATGCGCGATATGCCTTCCGC
>JAFYIK010000260.1 GCA_017538685.1 Bacteroidales bacterium
AGCTCGTGCGACGAGCTGGGGAACGCATCGGGCTGCCCGCGTTCGGAGAACGCGAAGAGCATCTGCGGATCGCTGGGCTATGCCCTGCCGGACGCGCAGTATGCGGACCACGTCGTAGTCCTCACGGACGATCTGGTCGCTTACCCTAACGTGCCTATGAGCATCCGTGGCAGCCAGGTGGAGTCCGTGGTGGTCGTGGAGTCCGTGGGCGACAGCTCGAAGATCTCTTCGGGCGCCATCCGCGATTCGAAGAACCCGCGCGACATCCTGCTCGCGAAGCAGGCCGCGAAAGTCATTATCAACTCCGGCTATTTCAAGGACGGCTTCAGCATCCAGACCGGCACCGGCGGCGCTTCGCTCGCAGCGGTCAAATACATCCGTGAGAGTATGCTCGAGCAGGGCATCAAAGCCTCGTTCGCGCTCGGCGGCATCACCGCCCATATGGTCAAGCTCCACGAAGAGGGCCTGATCGGCAAGCTCATCGACGTGCAGTCGTTCGACAAAGTCGCGGCCGAATCCATTGCCCACGACCAGTCGCACCAGGAAGTGTCTGCCGTGAACTATGCAAGCGCCGACCATCTCGGCTCGGCCGTGCACGCGCTGGATATCGTTATCCTGTCCGCCCTGGAGGTAGACGTGGACTTCAACGTGAACGTGCTCGTGGGCTCGGACGGCATCATCCGCGGAGCCATAGGCGGCCATCCGGACACTGCGGAGGACAGCGCGCTTTCGATCATCGTCTGCCCGCTGCTGCGCGGCCGCATCCCCTGCGTGGTGCCGAAGGTTACGACGCTCATCACTCCAGGCTCGTCCGTGGACGTGGTCGTGACCGAATACGGCATCGCCGTGAACCCCGGCAGGCCGGAGATAGCCGAAAGGCTCGCCGCCGCAGGACTCAAGATCGTGGATATCAAGGACCTCGCCGCCAAGGCAAGCTCGATTATCGGCCAGCCCGATCCCCTGCCCTTCGGCGACAAAGTCGTGGGCATCGTGATGGACAGGCACGGAAAAGTGCTCGACGAGATCCATAACATAGTGGAGTGATTACCCTCGAACAGCTTTTAGACAGCCGGGACAGGCGTGTGCAGCACCAGAAACAGTTGCTGCTCGCTTATCCCGGTTGCTCGCTTATATGCCTGACCGTGCAGCTACCCGGCCCTGTGAAACGCTCGCCCGAATCGCTTATTATCGGCGAGGCGGGTCTGGCGGAATTGCTTAACCGCTTCGGGAGCATCCTGCGGCACGTACACGTCCGCGACCTTGAGACCGGCTACGAAGCCTATCTGCTCGTGCCTATGCCTGCAGTCGAACTGAAAAAGCGCTGCTGCCAGATCGAGGACACGCATCCGCTAGGAAGAATGATGGATATCGATGTGCTGGACGGAGTCGTTCCTCTTTCCCGCGCGGACATCGGGTTGCAGCCACGGCGCTGCCTGTTGTGCGGGAACGAAGCGCGTTACTGTATGAGGGCTCGGACACACAGCACGGAGGAACTTCTCGAAAAAATTAGGCAATTAGTGTTGGCTTATTGCGGGTAAATGCGTACCTTCGTTTTGTATTTCATAAGTAGGTCATACCGGGAGTATTGGGAAGCCTGCAGAAATGGAAACTATAACTGAACAGGACATACAGGAGATACCACTTTCATCTCCTTACTTTCGCGCAAAGGTGGAGCGCTTCCTCGAAGAAAACGGTCTTCGGTCGGAAGTGCTTGATTATTATTATGCCACTCAGTCCGCAGACGGCTCCATTCTGGCAGGCGCAGGCCTGGCTGGAGATGTGATAAAATGCGTCGCGGTGTCGTCTGCGATGCGCTCTGAAGGTCTTCTGGTGCCAGTACTCTCCCATTTGATTTCCGAGGCTGCAGCCAGAGGAATACTTAATCTGAAGGTGTTCACAAAGCCTTCTTATCAGGCCGTGTTCGAGAGCCTTGGATTTAAGTTGCTTGCTTCTGCGCCGCTCGCCGTGCTTATGGAAAACGGGAATGGTCTCCGCGATTATTGTGAGTATTTAAGTCGGCACAAAGCTCCCGGAGTGATAATAATGAACGCGAACCCCTTCACCTGGGGACATAGATACCTTATCAATCAGTCTCTGGCCCGCTTCGCGACTCCCTGGCCTTACAGCAAGTCCTCCATATCATCCCGAGCGCAGTCGAGGGATCTTGCAATCATTCCCGTCCGCGAAGACGTTTCGCTTTTCACCTACGAAGAGCGCCGCGAGATGATAATCAAAGGCGCCGACGGTGATGCGGAAGTGCTTGAAGGATCCGCTTATCAGATTTCAGCGGCGACTTTCCCCACTTATTTTCTCAAAGACTTATCCGACGCGGCTGAAACCCAGATGCGTCTGGACATAGACCTCTTCGGCCGGCATATTGCTCCGGCGCTCGGCGCATCTATCCGCTTTGTCGGCGCGGAACCTTCAGACCCGCTTACCGCCCGCTACAATCAACTCCTTCGAGAAATCCTTCCCCGCTACAACGTTATGGTGGAGGTGATTCCTAGGAAGATGGACCACGGCGTGCCGATCAGCGCAGCGCGCGTGCGCGAGGCCCTGGCGGACGGGAGGTTCTCCGAGGCAGCTTCGCTCGTGGTCGAAAGTTCGCGCCCGTATCTGCTGGCCGCCCTCGCCGAGCGCGCGCTGCGCCTCGAACTTGACACCCCGCTGAAACCCGGGCTGGTCGGGCCGGACAGCAACGGAGCGCATTCCGATATGTCCTACGATCTGATGCTCCGCAGCATCAAGACACTCAGGCCGTTCTGGTCGAAGATGGCTGTGGCGGCGGATGCTTCCGAGCTCCGTGCCCTCGGCATCGAGGCCGAAACGGCTATGCTCGCCGCAACCGGCGGCGTGAACACCCACCGCGGCGCCATCTTCGCCCTCGGTCTCGCTTTGAACGCCTGCTGGTCGGCCCTGTGCGCGCGTAATTCGGCCTTGAAAGGATCCGTACCTACCCCAAGCACCGACACCGTCGCCGGCTCTCCCGACAGGCGTGAAATGGAAGTTCCTGATATTCAGGCACTTATCCAAAGCACTATACTCAAAATATCAGATAGTCTTTTTAGTAAATCACTGAAAGACAGAGAGTTACATTTCACGCCCCAATCCCACGGAGAGGAAGCGCGCGACAGATACGGAGTAAAAGGCGCGCGGGATATGGCTCTCGAGGGATATAAGGAGCTTTTCGAGGACTGGCTGCC
>JAFYIK010000261.1 GCA_017538685.1 Bacteroidales bacterium
ATCCGCAGGGTTCGAACGCGCCTGCGGCGTGGAACTACCGCGATTCGCTGCTCTACGTCTGCGGCGATCCCTCCGGCTCGATGAGCGTGCTCTATTCGGACGACCCCGCGGCGGGGAAGTGGGAGAGCACTCCGCTGATCCTTCACGACCTGCAGGATCCGGCGCTCTTCATCGACGACGACGGCCAGGCCTATATGTTCTGGGGCTCTTCCATCGTCTTCCCGATCCGGGGCAAGAAGCTGGATATGCGCGACCGTTTCCGCGTCTGCGGGCCCACTGTGGAGCTTTTCAACGCGGACGGCAGCACGCACGGCTGGGAGCGCTTCGGGCAAAACCATTCCGACACGCGCATCGCCGCCTACATCGAAGGCCCCTGGCTGAGCAAGCGCGGTGACACATATTATATGGAATATGCCGCTCCAGGCACCGAATTCAATGTCTACGGCGACGGGGTCTATACTTCGAAGGACCCGCTGGGCCCCTATACCTACCAGGCGCACAACCCCTTCTCCTACAAGCCTGGCGGCTATATGTGCGGCGCGGGCCACGGAAGCACGGTCCTGGGCCCGGGAGGCCAATACTGGCACTACGCGTCTATGTCGCTGTCGGCCATCGTCAACTGGGAGCGCCGCCTCTGCGCTTATCCGACTTTCTTCGACGAGGATGGCGTAATGTGGGCGGATACACGCTTCGGGGATTATCCACATCTCGCGCCCTCCGTGGAGGGCGGAAAGGGCGCCTTCGCGGGCTGGATGCTGCTGTCGTTGGGTAAGCCGGTCAGTGCGTCGAGCTGGCAGCAGGGCAGCGCCGCCCAGGCGGAGGGCTTCGCGGAGTGGAACCGCCCGAAGACCTCTGCCACCTTCGAGCCTTCGAACCTCACGGACGAGGACTGCAAGAGCTACTGGCTTGCGGCCGGCCGCGGTGCGGACGAGTGGGCTCAGATCGACCTGGAGGATGAAGCGACCGTCTATGCGCTGCAGGTGAACTTCTTCGACCATAATTCCGGGCTCTACGGCCGTCCGAAAGGGCTCTGCCAGCGCTATGTGCTTGAGGGGAGCCTGGACGGGGTGAAATGGTTCACGCTGGAAGACCGCTCGCTCTCGAAGGAGGACGCCCCGAATGCATATATTCAGTTGAAACGCCCGGCGAAGGCGCGCTATGTGCGCTACCGCAATGTCGCGGTTTCGGCGCCTTATCTCGCCCTGTCTGAACTCAGAGTGTTCGGTATCGGAAGCGGCGCGGCCCCGTCGGCCCCGATGGAAGTGAGGGCAGTCCGCTGCGAAGACAGGCGCGATGCGCTTATCAGCTGGAGTCCCGTTGCAGGCGCACAGGGATACAACGTCTACTGGGGCATAGCTCCGGACAAGCTCTACAGCACCTGGATGGTCTATGGAGAAGACCATCTGCTGCTTCCGTCGCTTTCCGTGGATCAGGAATATTGGTTCGCAGTGGAAGCGTTCAACTCCTGCGGTGTGTCCGCGCTTGCACGTGCGCAGGCGCATTAGGATATTTCGAAGGGTTTCGTTATATTTGGAGCGTAATAACATAAAGCAGACCGTTTGTTTAATAAATCTACCTTATTACTGCTGATAACCTCACTCCTGGTTTTAGCATTTTCCTGCGGCCCCCGCAGGGTCGGCGTCAGTATATCCGACGAAGCGTTGCTCGATACCGTCCAGCGGCAGACTACCCTCTATTTTACAGATTTCTCCGAGCCGAACACGGGTCTGGCGCGTGAGCGTTCGAACGACACATTTGGAGATATAGTCA
>JAFYIK010000262.1 GCA_017538685.1 Bacteroidales bacterium
TCCCGCTCCGCGGTAAGATCCTGAACGTGGAGAAAGCTGCGGTGGACCGCGCTTTCGACAGCCAGGAAATCCAGAATATCTACACCGCCCTCGGCGTGACGGTGGCGCAGGAAGACGAGACTGGCGAGAAGCATATGGACCTGAGCAAGCTCCGCTATCATAAAGTCATAATCATGACCGATGCTGATGTGGACGGTTCGCACATCGCCTGCCTCATCCTGACCTTCTTCTTCCGCTATATGTTCGACCTCATCAAGAACGGCTACGTCTATCTGGCGACCCCGCCGCTCTATCTTGTGAAGAAGGGCAAGGAAGAGATCTACTGCTGGACTGAAGAGCAGCGCGAACAGGCCGCCCTCAGCCTCGGCAAGGGCTCCGATAAGGGGTACACCGTTCAGCGCTACAAAGGTCTCGGTGAGATGTCCGACGAGCAGCTCTGGGAGACCACAATGAACCCTGCGAAGAGGCGTCTGCGCCAGATTACCATCGAAAACGCGGCCCAGGCCGAGCGTACGTTCTCGATGCTGATGGGCGACGACGTGCCGCCTCGCCGTCAGTTCATCGAGGAAAACGCACATTACGCAAACATCGACGCATAGCCGGATGAAGATACCCTTCAGACTCAAGGTCTTTTCACCTCTGATCTTCCTCTTCGCGGTCCTTCTGGCCTTCACGCCCAGGACTGCGAAATGGAGTTACGAGTACCGCAAGGGCTCGGTGTGGCAGTACGAAACCTGCCGCGCCAGGCTTGATTTTCCCATCCTCAAGACCGAGGCGCAGAAAGCCGAGGAGGCTCTTAAGCATTCCTCTGCCCGCACGCCGTATTTCAAGCTTTCGGAAGAAGTCGCCGCTGAGAACGTGGCGAAGGCCGCTGAGTTGGAATACAGTTCGCATCCCGAACTTGAGCCTGCGGTGGTTTCGGCCCTGCGGGGCATCTATGCCAAGGGCGTGGTGGCCGATGCAGGCCTGACCGAACTCGAGGGGCAGGAAATAATCTACGTGCAGAAGGGCAAGCGCGCGCAGAAGGTCCCCGCCACGGAGGTCTATGGGCACACAGCGGCGCGTGCGGCCCTGCTCGCGAAGGTGGCGGAGGATTTCCCGGACGTGCGTGTGGATTCCATCCTTCGCGCCGGCGGTGCTTATGACCTTGTGGTCCCCAACCTCGTCTTCGACGAGCAGCTCACCTCGCTCGTGGGCAGTCAGGCCGAGAGCACGGTCTCCGAGACCGTGGGCTTCGTCCGCGCAGGCGACGTAATCATCAGCAAGGGTGACATAGTCACTGAAGAGCTGGCGCAGGTGCTGGATTCGTACAAGGCCGAATATGAGCACAGCGTGCTTTCAGGCGCGAAAAACTGGCATTCCTGGCTGGCGAACGTGCTTATCAGCCTCGTAATTCTGGTCTGCTTCTATTTCGCTATACATTTCTCGAACCCGCTGGTGTTCAAGGACTACAACAGATATCTGTATATCCTGACCCTCTTCGCCCTTATGGCGGCGCTGGAGATGACCTGCATCAGGTTCTGGCCGAGGTGGCTGCTCCTGGTGCCGTTCCCCGTGTTCGCTCTCTATCTGAAGGCGTTCTTCAGGACCAGGGTCATCTACCCGGTCTACATAATCTCGCTCCTTCCCCTGCTGCTTTATGCGTCAAACGGTCCGGCTCTTTTCCTGATGTATGTGGCATCGGGCACAGTCACTCTCTACGTGTTCAACAATCTGTCGCGCGGAGTGAAGCAGTTCGTGCTTGCCCTGGTCACTTTCGGAGTCAGCGCGCTGGTGTATCTGGCCTGCGACCTCGCCGGACTGGTGACTATGAACTTCCCGAAGGACATTATCTTCCTCTTTATCGCAGCGTTCCTGCAGATTGCGGCTTATCCTTTCATCTACCTGATGGAGAGGATCTTCAATTTGGTGAGCACATCGCGTCTTGAGGAACTGGCGGAGAATTCGAACGAACTGCTCCGCGAGCTTGAGAAGAAGGCACCCGGCACCTTCCAGCACTCCCTGCAGGTGTCCGCGCTCGCGCAGTCGATAGCCCGCGCCATAGGGGCCGACGAATCGCTCGTGAAGGTGGGAGCGCTTTACCACGACATAGGCAAGATGAACAACCCTCTCTGCTTCGTGGAGAACGAGTCGCTCATCACATCCGAAGATATCAAGTACCACGCGGAACTCACTCCAGTGCAGAGCGCGCAGGACATCATAAGGCACGTCACGGACGGTATGGAGCTCGCAAGGGAGCATTATCTTCCCACCGTGGTCTCGGATTTCATCCTGACCCACCACGGAACAAGCTGCGTGTCGTACTTCTATGACAAGTTCCTGAAGGAAGGCGGCGATCCCGCCCAGAAAGAGGCGGATTTCTGCTATCAGGGCCGCAAGCCCCAGACCAAGGAGCAGGTCATCCTTATGATCTGCGACGTGCTTGAGGCGGCATCGCGCACCCTCAAGGATTATTCTCCCGAGGCTATCTCGAACCTGGTGGACAGGCTGGTCCAGGACAGGATCGACGATGGTCAGCTCGAGGAGTCAGACATCACGGTGAAGGAACTCTCCACGGCAAAGCAGGTGGTGAAGACCTACATCGCCCAGATCCACCACGAAAGGATCAAATACCCGACCAGAAGAAAGAAATAATCAAAGCTATATATGAAAATCACAAAGAAACAGGTAGACAAGCTCAACATCGAGCTGACAATGAACATTGAAGCGGCAGACTATGCCGAAATCGAAAGGAAGAAACTCGCGGAAGTAAGGCGCAACGCAGATTTCAAAGGCTTCCGCAAAGGTAACGTGCCTATGTCCCTTATCCAGAAGGTCTATGGCGGACAGGTGCTGGCAGACGCAGTGAACCAGGTGGTGGGAGAGTCGCTCGGCAAGTACATCGACGACGAAAAGCTCCATATCCTCGGCGAGCCTCTCGGCAGCGAGAACCAGCCGGAGATCGACTGGGTCAGCGGAGGCGATTTCACCTTCATTTTCGACCTCGCCCTTTCACCTGAGGTGAATGTGGAGGTGGAGAAGGCGGACAGCATCGTCAATTACACCATTACTTCTTCCGCGAAGGAGAAGGCTGATATGGTCGCTTCTATGAAGAAGTACTACGAAGGCCGCAAGGAAGAGAAGACCGACGAAGACATCGAGAAGGAAGTTGCAGAGCGTCTCGAGGCATCCAACAAAGACGAAGCAGCCTGGCGTCTGAACAAAGATATCCGCGATTTCTACGTGCAGAAGGCCGGAATCGAGCTTCCGGAGGCTTTCCTTCGCAGGTGGTTGCTTCACGCCAATGAGGGCAAGGTGACCGAGGAACAGCTGGACAAGGAGTTCCCGGCTTTCCTTGAGGACTTCAAGTGGCAGCTCGTCAGGGGCTACCTGATGAAGAAGTTCGGCTTCGAGATCGAGCAGAAGGACATCGAGGAGGCTGCGAAGGCATTCGTGACCTACCAGTATGCGATGTACGGCATCGGAAACGTTCCCGAGGATATGATTGCGGAGGCCGTGAAGAACGTCCTTAACGACCGCAAGCAGATCGACCGTCTTGCCGAGCAGGTGGAGGATCAGAAGGTGATCGCGAAGATCAAGGAGACCATCACCCTCAAGGCGAAGAAGATCACTTCCGAGAAATTCCGCGAGCTTAAATAGTGATTCGCAGACTCATACTGGTTCCAGGTTTGGCTGCGCTGCTCCTCAGTGGATGCGGCGCGGCCAAATCCGGTCCTAAAGAGTATTCTGCCTGTTTGGAGTGCACTGATTCATCTGCCGTTATCAGCCCTCTGGTGCTCAGCGGCAAGAATTGGAAACCGGCGGGGGAGCCCATCACCATCCATTTTGAGCGGCAGGAGGGTGCTGTTACCACTCTTTTGGATACGCTCAAAATGGTGGATATTGAGGGCGTCAGGTATGCCCAGCTTTCGTATTTGAACAGTTATAGCGGGGGAAAAGAGCTGGATTATGCCGTTTCGCTGGTTTCTCTTGCGGACGGCGCGACTGAGACCGTCAGTTTCAGCGGACGCAACCTGATGAATCCGGCCGCATTGCCGGATTTCAAAATCGAAGGTATGTCTAATCTGGCGTTCGTGGAAACTCCTTCGCCCGCGACTGAATATCTCGCGGCGTTGGTGGCTGCAGACGAGCGCCTGGTCGTTCTTCCGGAGGATGTGTATCTTACCGACAAGGCGCTGGAATGGTGGCTGGAGCGCAATCCGAAAGCGATGAGCAGCGCGAAGAAGTTCGAGATAGGCAGCATCCCCGCCGAA
>JAFYIK010000263.1 GCA_017538685.1 Bacteroidales bacterium
CCCCAACATTAAAAGTGTTGTGCTCTACCAACTGAGCTAACGAGTCCTCCGCCCTAAATGGGATTGCAAAGGTATCTTATCTATCCGAATTTTCCAAATATTTTTTAAAGATTTTAGAAAACATACTGCAGACCCAGTCCGAAGGGGATTTCGACGCCGTTCCAGCGGTTCCAGGTGATGCCGGTATCGGTATTGGTGCCGCTGAGGGCGAGACCGAGGTTGAAGTCGATGGCGAGGTGCTTCGCGACAAACCAGTCGTAGGAGAAGTCAAGAGAAGCTAACTGGTGAGTTGAGAGCACGGGAAGCTGGTAGCGGAAATCCACCTCGAAGGCGCCATAGGCCCAGCCGAAGCCGGCGGCGATGGTGGGCTCCCAGAGATTCTCGTCGAAGTAGCAGGCTTCGCCGCCCTCGGCTATGAAGCTCATACCTCCGTAGTTGCCTATACGGCCCTTGAACTTCGCGACATTGCGAAGGGCGTTGGCACCGGGAAGATATTCTGTCTTCAGGCCGGCCGAGAAATAAGGGAAACGATAGTCGGGATAGTTCCAGTTCATAATCGCACCGACCATTCCCGTCACGAAGAGACTCGCGGCAGTGACGATCAGGCCTACCGTGTAATCCTCATTCAGATCTCCTTCGTCCAGGCTGTCGGAATGGCTGGCGTGACCGGAATGATACGAGCCGGGGTGATGGCCGTGATAATAGTAGTAAGGGCCATAGTCCAGACCATACCAGTACGGGTCGAAGATAATGTAGTCCCAACTGGTGTAGTGAGGGAAGCGGTCTCTGCGAAGTTTCACGAAGTTGACCCGGTCTTCGTCCGGCCTGATAGTGCCGGGCCAGTCGTCGTATTCGTAACCGTAGGCGTTCACGGCCGCCACTTTGTGAGTTCCCGGAGTCATATCCACGCAGAGGGTTCCTTCAGCGCCGTATTCCGGGGCTTTGTCGAAAGAGGCGGTGATGTCTCCTACATACTTTTCGTCAACATAGATCCTGATAGGGAGGGTCTTGTATTCATTGGTCCAGAAGCAGACCTGCTGGGCGCTCAAAGAGAAAATGGCGCTGAGCAGCAGGGCGAAACTCAAGATAAGTTTTCTCATAATTCGAATTGTTTACACAAATATAGTAACTTTACGCTATGAAACGTATTCTAGCTTTTTTTGCGCTGGCGATGGTAAGCTTCAGCGCTCTCGCACAAGAACCCCTCAAAGTCCTTGCCATAGGCAACAGTTTTTCCGAAGACGCGGTCGAGCAGAATCTCTATGAGATCGCTGCTGCGGCGGGGAAGGACATAATAATTGGCAATATGTACATCGGCGGATGCACGATCGACAGGCATCTGGAGTGCATCGAGGGCGACAAGCCGGAGTACCGCTACCGCAAGATCAAAGACGGTCAAATGAGCGAGAAATGGAACTTCAAACTCAGCGACGCCATAACCGATGAGGAGTGGGATATCGTTTCCGTGCAGCAGGCCAGCGGCTACAGCGGCCTGCCCGAGAGTTACGCCCGCCTCGGCGAGCTTTGCGAGTGGGTCAGGGCGAACGCGCCGCAGGCCAGAATAATCTTCCATCAGACCTGGGCATACTCCAAGACCTCCAATCATAACCATTATCCCTGGTACGACCGCGACCAGCAGAAGATGTTCCAGGCTATTCTCAGCGCTTCCGGTGCAGCTGTGAAGGCTAATGGGATAAAGACAGTGGTGCCGTCCGGCAGGGCGATCCAGCTGGCGCGCGGAACGGCGCTCGACGCCTTCGGCGACGACCTCACGCGCGACGGCTTCCATCTGGATCGGAAGGCCGGACGCTACATAGCCGCCGCTACCTGGTACGAAGTTCTTTTCGGAAAATCCGTGGTGGGCAACAAATATTGCCCCGACACTCTGGATCCGAAGCAGCTGCGCATAGCGCAGAAATGCGCGCACCGCGCAGTACGCCAGCAGAAGCGTGTCCGCTGAAAGTTTGGAAAACTCCTCGGAAAGGGGTAAATTTGCAGACTGTACTTAAAACGTAAACAATGGAAGGAGAAAAACAGTCTGTCCGCATCCAGACCTCAGTGCTCAATGGTCTTGAGAAGAAGGCTCTGGTGTCGATGGCCAACAAGATGCCCGAATGGGTGTCGTCTGATATGCTTACCTGGGTCGGCCTTTTCGGCGCCGTGGTCGCCGCCTTCGGCTACGCCCTCTCGAATTATAATCTCTGCTGGCTCTGGCTCACATATCTTGGAATAGTGATGAACTGGTTCGGCGACAGTATGGACGGTACTCTCGCCCGCGTCCGCAAGCAGCAGCGCCCCGTGTATGGCTTTTACCTTGACCATAATATAGACGGCATCACCCTCACGATAGTGTGCGTGGGCGCGGGTCTCTCGAATATGGTCCATTTCTCGCTTGCGATGCTTGTGCTGGCGGTCTACCTGCTTCTGAGCATCTACACCTACATCAATATCGACCTGAAAGGGGAGCACATCCTCACATTCGGAAAGATGGGCCCTACGGAGTTCCGTGCGATAGTGATTCTTCTAACTATGATCTATCAGTTCTTCCCCTCAGTGCATAACTATGCAAAGATCACAACCTTCCTTGGAAAGCCGGTGGTGTGGGGAATGTTCGATTATTTCATCGCGGGAGTTTTCGTAATCCTGACCATAATCTATCTTGTGACCCTTATCAAGGACGGTATCGCATTCGCGAAGGCCGACCCTCTTCCCAAACGCAAGCAGGATTAATCCGATGGCAAAGAGACACGTATTCAAGCAGATGGTGAAATACACCGTGACCACCCTTCTGGGCACGGCCGCGGACACCGTAGTGCTCTGGGTACTGTCGACTTATCTGTTGAACGGCAACCACGTGGAGAAATACGTCGTCTCCCCGATGATTTCCTTCGAGTGCGCCGTGCTCGTGAACTATATCACGGCGTTCTTCTATGTGTGGAGGGACCGTATAGCTCACCGCACGAAGGGCGCGTTCTTCAGCCACCTCTGGAAGTACAATCTGTCGTGCATCTCGGCATTTCTGCTGAAGATGGTGCTGCTGAACGCCATAGCCCTTGCATTCAAGTGGCCTGCGTTCGTGTGTAACCTGATTGCTTTGTGTTTTTCCGGCTTCCTTAATTTTGCAATCAACGAGTTTTTGATCTTTGCAAAAAAGGATAAAAAGCCGCAAACAGAAGAGCCCCTGTCAGCAGACCCAGACAGTCTGCAATAAAGTCCACGACATCCCTCGAACGATAGGGCAGAAGGCCCTGGATCCACTCGGTCGCGCCAGCCAACGCGCAGCCGAGCAGCGTTATTATCAGGAGGGTAATGACTGCTTTGCGTGTGCGCCCTGCGCCAATTGGCAATACCGAAAGGCATGCGAGCACAGGCCAGGGCAAAAACATCACAAAGTGTACGCACTTGTCCGCCGGAATCTTGAACGGCCAGTTCTCGATAGTGGGTAGCCCTCCCTGGCTCGCGAAACAGATGTATGACACCGCGGCCAGATAGATGACAAGGAGTATCCTCCAGAATAGGACTTTTCTAAGCATTACAGCGCCTGCATTTCGTGGAGTTTGGAGTAGATGCCGCCCAGGGCGATGAGTTCTTCGTGCTTTCCGCGTTCGACTATCCGGCCTTCGTCCATCACGATTATCTCATCTGCGTTCTTAACGGTGCTGAGACGGTGTGCGATGGCTATCGTGGTGCGGTTGCTCATCAGACGGTCCAGCGCCTGCTGCACGATCTTCTCGGATTCGGTGTCCAGCGACGCCGTGGCCTCGTCCAGGATGAGGATGGGCGGGTTTTTGAGGATGGCGCGGGCTATCGAGATGCGCTGGCGCTGTCCGCCGGAGAGCTTGGCTCCGCGGTCGCCGATGTTTTCGTCGTAGCCGTTGGGCTTCTCCATAATGAAGTCGTGCGCGTTCGCAATTTTCGCCGCTGCCTCCACTTGCTCGCGGGTAGCACCTTCCACTCCGAAGGCTATGTTGTTGAAAATCGTGTCGTTGAAGAGGATAGGCTCCTGGTTAACGTTGCCCATAAGCGCGCGGAGGTCGTGAGTGCTGAACTCGCGTATGTCCGTGCCGTCGATGCGGACTGCGCCGGCGCTGACGTCCCAGAAGCGGGGGATAAGGTCCACGAGGGTGGATTTGCCCGCGCCGGATGCGCCCACGATGGCTATGGTCTTGCCCTTCCCGATCTCGAGGTTGATGTCCTTGAGGATAGGGCGCTTGCCGTCGTAGGAGAAGCTGACGTGGTCGAAGGTGATGCCCTTTTCGAAGCCGGTGAGCGGCTTGGGGTTCGCGGGCTCCTTGATGGGGCTTTCGGCCCTCAGGATCTTGTCTATTCGCTCCATACTCGCAAGGCCCTTCGGGATGGCGTAGGCCGCCTTGGAGAGGTCTTTGACCGGCTGTATGATGCTGTAGAGTATGGTCATATAGGAGATGAAGGCTGGCGCGTCGATGCTCGAATGGTCGCCCAGGATGAGGGTGCCGCCGAACCATAGGACTATCGCGATCAGCACGCTCCCGAGGAATTCGCTGACTGGGTGCGCGCTCGCCTGACGTATGCCCACGCGCGTGCTCTTGCGCTTCATTCCTCCGGTGACGGAGTTGAAACGGTCGGTCATCTTGCTTTCGGCAAGGAAGGCTTTGATTATGCGAAGGCCGCCGAGAGTCTCTTCCACCTGCGACATAGTGTCCGACCAGAAGCGCTGCGCCTCCAGCGAGCGGGCTTTGAGCTTACGGCCTATCGCGGTCATTATCAAAAGGATAAGCGGCGCGAATACGAGGGTGAAGACAGTCAGCTTCCACGACATAGTGAAGAGCACGGCGAGGTAGATAATGATCAGGATAGGGTTCTTGATCAGCATATCGAGCGTGCTGGTGATGGATGTCTCCACCTCCTGCACGTCGCCGCTCATACGCGCGATTATGTCGCCTTTACGCTCCTGCGAGAAGAATCCGATGGGCAGGGAGAGGATCTTGCGGTAGATCTGCATACGCATATCCTTCACGATGCCCGTCCTGATCGGGATCATCACTGCGGAAGAACCGAAATAGCAGCTGGTCTTGATCAGGGTGATTATGCAGAAGGTGATGCAGAGGACCAGCAGGACCTTGCTCGTGCCGTAGGTGGTGATCCAGTTTCCGACGAAATAATAAATATTGTTGGTGAAGCCGGCGAAGTCGTTCACCTCTTCCCAGGGAATAAGCTCGTAGACTTTCCCGGAGGTGTCGAAGAGTATCTTCAGGATAGGGATAAGGAGGGAGAAGGAGAACACGTTGAACACCGCGGACAGGATGTTCAGCAGTACCGAGCCGCTGAGATATCCTGCGTAGGGGCGGACATAACGCTTTATGACTTTCCAGAATTGTTTCATTCTACAAGATAATCAGTTTGGTGGGAGTCTGGCGGGGGAGCGCCTCCAGCCGGACAGGTTTGTTGGGGCAGAGCTTGACGGCCTTCCTTGCGGATTCGTAGGCAAGCTCCGGGGTGTTGTTGTTTTCGCTCAGATGGCAGAGGAAGAGGTTCCTCAGGCCCTTATGGGCGATTTGTTTGATGGCGGCGGCGCAGTCGTCGTTGCTGAGGTGGCCGCTGCCGCTGCGTATGCGTTTCTGCAGTTCCTTCGGATAAGGGCCGTTTTCCAGCATCTGGATGTCGTAGTTCGATTCGAGCACCACCGTGTCCGCCTTGCTGCAGAAATCCAGCGCTTCGTCGGTCATACGGCCGCAATCAGTGATATGCACGTAATTGTGTCCGGGCAGCTTGATGGCGAAGCCCACGGTCTCGGTGGCGTCGTGCGGGACCACGAAATAGCGTGCGCTTATATAGCCGGGGACTACCTCGTTCCACTCGTCCTTGCGTAGCACGCGCTTGCAGTCGGGCACGTATTCGTGTGTCATCACGTGGCTCGCGAGGGCTTTATGCAGCGTCTCGCTCGCCCATATCGGGCGCTGGAGATGCTTCGCATACGAGCCGAGCGAGCGGATGTGGTCCATATGGTCGTGAGTGACGAGTATCGCGGAAAAGGCGTCCAGAGTAAGGCCTTCGGCCTGGAGTTCGCGCTTTAAGCGGCGTATGCTCACGCCGGCGTCGATCAGGACGCCGGCCACTGGCTCGCCGTCCTGCGCGACTCCCAGATAGTAGCAGTTGCCGCAACTACCGGAAGAGAAACTTTTGAACTTAATGTCAGTCATCTTCCTTGCAGTATTTGCCTATCACGCTGTACGCGTCTTTCACGCCCAGTTCTCCCGCCCTCGAGAGGTCGATGCAGCCTTTCTCCTTGTCTTTCAGGAAGATAAGCACAAGGCCGCGGTTGTAGTACGCATCGCCCATCGCGGGGTATTCTTCTATCGCCTTATCGTAGTATGAGATGGCCTGCACGGGAGATGACTGCAGGCAGTGAAGGTTTCCGAGGTTGAAATTGATATAAGCCACGTCGGGGACGAGCTCCGCAGCGTCCTGCATATCCACGATGGCTTCCGTGTAATCATAGTTACGCTCGGCACGGTCGCTCACGCGGGTTTTGGTGGCGCCTTCGTTGTCCATAGTCAGAGTCTGCACGCTGCTGCTGATGCTCGCGATGAAGTCTATCATCTCCGCCCTGAGCACGGCGCGGTTCACGAGGTAGAAGGCTTTTTCGGCACCTTCGCTGCTGTCTATCAGGTCGTTGTAGTCCGCGAGCGCGGCGTTGTACTGCTTGTCCTTGACGTTCTTCAGCGCTCGCGCAAAGGTGACGTCCTTGCGGGAAGGGTCGAAACCGGCGAGGCTGGTTTTCAGCGGGGAAGTGCCATATTCGGGCGCGGCCGCGATGGGGATGAGCTGCCCCTGCGCGAAAGCGTCCACGTCCTTGTTTTCGTAGCGGTTCGAGAATGCTACCTCGCCGCTATGGCGCTCCTCGCCCACGGTGAAGCGGTACATCGGCCGCAGCCGTATATCGATGTCCCTGTGCTGCAGCAGTTCGTCGTTGAAATCCTTCTTGGCGAAGTCGGCGTCCAGGGCGATGAGCGAGCTGAAGCGCTTGGAGGTGTCAGCGAATTCGCCGGTCTGCTTGCCGCTGCGGTATTCGGCTATCTTTTTCTGCGCGGTTTCGTAATCCGCCTTGGACTTTTTCTTCATACCGAGCTGATTCTCCACATAGGAGCGGTTCTGGTAGGCCTTCGCGAAGTCGGGGTAGAGCTCGATCGCACGGTCGTAGTCGGCGAGCGCGCTCTTCCAGCGGCCGAGCTCGATGAAGCAGGCGGCGCGGTTGAAGTACGCAAGGACGTTGCGCGGGTTGATGTTGATGACCCTGTCCATATCGTCCAGCGCCCCCTCGAAATCGCCGACCTGCATACGTATGAGGCTGCGGTTGTAGAGGGTAAGTGCGTTGCCCGGTTCGTAGCTCAGGACGGTGTTTAGGTCTGCCATCGCGCCGATGAAGTCCTTGGTTTCATAGAGCATTATCGCGCGGTTGAAGTACGCCAGGGTGTTGTCGTTGTCCAGGCTGATCGCCTGGTCCATATCCTGGATGGCGTCTTCGTAGTTCTCCTGGGCGGCGTATAGGCGCGCTCGTCTTATGTAGCCTTCCGGCTCGTAGCGGTCCAGCCTAATTGCTTTGTTGTAATCGGCAAGGGCCTTGAGGGTGTCGCCGAGGAAGAGATAGCTGGCGCCGCGGTTGAGGTAGGCGGACGGGTCGCTGGAATTCTGACGGATGTAGCGGTCGAAGTCCGCGACGGCGTTGTCGAACCTCTGGGCCAGGAAGTATGTGACTCCGCGGCTGAAATAGAGGCCGGTGAAGCCGGGGCGAAGGTCGATCGCTTTCTGGAGATCTTCGAGAGCTTCGTCGTACTCGCCGGCGTTGCTTTTGGTGATGGCGCGGTAGTGATAACCGTTGGTGAAAAGGGGATTGATCCTTACGGATTTGTCGAAGTCCTTGCGGGCTCCGCGTATGTCTCCGAGATTGTATTTCGCGATTCCGCGGTAGAAATAAGTCCAGTAAGATGTGGTGTCCAGATGCGCGAGGATGTTGAACTGCTCGATCGCCTGCGCGTACTTGCCGTCCTGCAGGGCTATCCTGCCTCTGAGCTCCAGCACTTCCGTGTTCCACTGGGCCAATGCGGGTAACGAGATGATGGCGGCCGCGATGACCGCCGCCGCTTTTCTTATGTATGTGCCCAAGTGTATCACAAAAATTGCTTATTTTTGCTATCCAACAAATATAACATTATTCGTGCCCAAATTGAAGAAATCGCAGAAAATAATTCTGTTCGCGTGCGCGCTTATTCTGTGCGCGCCGCTTAGGGCACAGACATCCGATTCCCTCAGCGTTTTAGATGTAATGCCTGAAGGCCCTTCGTCGAAGCTGTCGGCGGATGCCCTTCGTGAGAGCGTAGAGATCCTGTGTGATCCCATTTTTGCCGGGCGCGGAACAGGGACGGACGGGGCACGTTACGCCAGCGGGTGGATACGCGATATGTTCGAAGACGCCGGCCTGATGCCCTACGAAGAAAACTGGTACCACGAATTCCCTCTGGCATCTGCCGGATCTTCTTCAGAACCCGGTTTCGGGCACGGACGGAACGTGGTCGGTTACCTCCCGGGGAAGTCGGGGAAGTGGATCCTGGTAGGGGCGTATTACGACGGTTTGGGGATGATTGGGGGAAAGGTCTACCCCGGCGCGGACTCCAACGCGTCCGGAGTCGCGGCCCTGTTCGCCGTGGCGAATGCAGTCCGTCGCGACTGCCGCGACGGCATTATCTTCGTCGCCTTCGACGCCCGCAGCCGCGACTACGCCGGCGCCCGCCATATGCTCTCCGAACTTCGCGCCTCGGGCCACTCCCTCCGTATGATGGTCTCCCTGGACATCCTGGGCAGCACCCTCGCTCCCGTCAGCAAGTGCAACCCCCGCTCCCTGATGGCCCTCGGCGGCAAGCCCTGGTCCGCATCGCTCCGGAAATGCGCCGCCATCGGCAACATCGACCTCTACTTCGATTACTACAAAAGCGACAACTTCACGAACCTGTTTTATAATAAAATAGGGGACCAGACGGTGTTTATGTCCGCCGGTATCCCCTCGATAGTCTTCACCTCGGGCATCACCCTGAACACCAACAAAGTCGCAGACACCCCCGCGACCCTCGACTACGAAGCCCTCCGCGCCCGCGTGCTCTGCATCTCCCGCTGGCTTTCCATCACCGCCACCCCTCGCCCCTAACCCATTTTTCTCCTTCGCCGCGCGAAATGGCTTCTCGCGCTCGCGAAAGCAGCTATTTCCTGTGCTCGCGGGAGCCGACGACCTGGCGGGCGCCCATAGGGTTGTTGGTTGTGATCTGGTCGATGCCGTGGGCGTTCAGCTTGCGCATTTTCTTCTCGCTGTCCACTGTCCAGACATTGGCCTTCAAGCCCTTCTTGTGGAGGTTTTTGATGAGGCCGGGCTCGGCGGTGTAGATCGCGGCGTTGTAGTCGGCGCCGGTGTAGCCTTTCTTCTTGAGCTTTCCGCTGGACATATCGCCCATAAGGTACTGGACCTCGAACTGGGGATGCAGGGAGATGACTCTCTCGCACGCCACTTTGCTGAAACTGATGAAGACGACACGCTGAGGGTCGTACAGGCCGTGGGCCTTGAGTATCTCCATCGATTTGTCAACTAACAAAATTGTTGCTTCGTCTGTACGCTGCTTCTTGAATTCCAGAACGAGAACCGTCTTCGCAGATTTCGCGCCCTGGACAAGATAATCGTCAAGGGTAGGGAGTTTCTCGCCGTTGGGCAGAGGGTACTTCGCCAGTTCGTCATAGGTGTAGTCGGCGATTATCATCTTTTCCGGGCCGTACTCTTTGTCGTGGTTGGAGACGACTATTCCGTCTTTGGTGAGCTGAACGTCGAATTCGCTTCCCCAGAAGCCGGCGTCCTGAGCCGCCTTGAGCGAAGCGACGCTGTTCTGGGCATAACCGCCCTGTTCGCAATTCCAGTATCCGCGATGGGCTACAATATCCACCTGGGAGGGAGCGTGACTAACAAGATTTGCAGTGCCGCAGGAGCAGACTGCCGCGGCAAGGGCCGCAAGAGCAATAATTCTTTTCATAATGTCAAAGATACGTATTATTTCACTAAATTTGTCTTCACGACTAGTTGGAAACAAATACCTAACGATATGATTAAAGTAAACGTAGGAGGCTGCAGCTCCTTTGTCAAAGATGCAGAGTATCAGCAGTATGTAAAGAAGGCCCTCGAGGCTTACGATGTTCTCCAGAGCGAGAAGGGCGCCGGTAATGATTTCCTCGGATGGAAGACTCTCCCTAACGAGACCCCCGGGCAGCTTGTAGCAGATTGCGAGGCTGTCCGCGACGCCTGGAAGGCGAAGGGAGTTAACCTCGTTATCGTAATCGGTATCGGCGGCTCGTATCTCGGTGCGAAATGCGCGATCGAGGCGCTCTCGCACTGCTTCGTGGAACCCGCGACGAAGGTCGTCTTCGCCGGCAACAACCTCAGCGAGGAGTATCTGGCCGAACTGCTGGATCTCGCGAAGACGCGCAACACCGCCGTGGTCGTGATCTCCAAGTCCGGTACCACCACGGAGCCTGCCGTGGCCTTCCGCATCTTCAAGGAGTTTGTGGAGCAGACCTACGGAAAGAAGGAGGCGGCCGAGAGGATCGTGGCCATCACCGACGCTGCCAGGGGCGCGCTCAAGACGCTCAGCACGCAGGAAGGATACAAGACCTTCGTGGTTCCGGATAACGTAGGCGGACGATTCAGCGTCCTCACCCCGGTCGGCCTGCTGCCTATCGTGCTCGCAGGCTTCGATATTCGCGCGCTGCTCAAGGGCGCTGCAGACGAACGTGAGGAGTTGCTGAAGAAGGGCCCGGAGAACGCCGCCGTGCAGTACGCCGCTATGCGCAACCTGCTGCACCTCGAGCTCGGCAAGGCCGTGGAGATTCTGGTGACATACAACCCGAAACTCACTTACATCGCAGAATGGTGGAAGCAGCTCTACGGCGAGTCCGAGGGCAAAGAAGGCAAGGGCATTTTCCCGGCCAGCGTCACCAACACCGCGGACCTGCACTCTATGGGCCAGTTCATCCAGGAAGGCAGCCGCGTGATGTTCGAGACCGTGATCAGCGTAGCGAACGCGAACCGCTCGGTGGTGATAGGCTCTGACGAGCAGAATCTTGACCAGCTGAACTTCCTCGCGGGCCAGCACGTGGAGCATTGCAACGCTATGGCCCAGCTCGGCGTGAAGGTGGCGCATATCGACGGCGGAGTGCCGCAGCTGGAGGTCGGCATAGACCGTATCGACGAATACAATCTCGGCGCGCTGTTCTATTTCTTCGAGTTCGCGTGCGGCGTGAGCGCTTATCTGCTCGGCGTGAATCCGTTCAACCAGCCGGGTGTGGAGGCGTACAAGAAGAATATGTTCGCCCTGCTCCGCAAGCCCGGCTACGAAGCCCAGACCGAAGAGATCTTGAAACGTTTGGCATAATTTGTACGCTCTTGCAGACTGTAACAACTTTTTCGTGTCCTGCGAGCGGGCGTTCCAGCCTCAGCTCGAAGGGCGCGCGGTTGTGGTCCTGAGCAATAACGACGGCTGCGTCGTCGCCCGCTCGAACGAGGCGAAGGCGCTTGGAATAAAGATGGGCACGCCCTTCTTTCAGCTGCGCGAGATGGTCGCGAGCGGGAAAGTGGTGGCGTGCTCGTCTAATTATACTCTGTACGGGGATTTGTCCGACAGGGTTATGCGTATTTTGAGCGGGACTCTGCCAGGGTACCAGAAATACTCCATCGACGAAGCGTTCTTCACTTTGGACGGTTTTGCGCCTTCGGATTATCGTTCCGTTTGCGGAGGACTGATAAGGCGGGTTCGTCTTTCGACAGGTATACCGGTAAGCATAGGTATTGCGTCCACAAAAACGCTCGGGAAGGTCGCTAATCATTTCGCGAAAAAGTACCCTGGATACCGCGGGGTGTGTATTATCGATTCTGACGAGAAGCGTCTTAAGGCGCTGGCTCTCACGCCTATCGACGATGTGTGGGGCATAGGATGGAGGGGCGCGCCCAAGCTTATGGCGGCGGGAGTGCAGACGGCGCTGGATTTCG
>JAFYIK010000264.1 GCA_017538685.1 Bacteroidales bacterium
ATCGAAGTGGACCAGGCGCCGATCGGGCACAGCCCGCGGTCGAATCCCGCGACCTTCACCGGCGTCTTCGGCGATATCCGCGCGCTCTTCGAGCAGACGCCGGACGCCAAGGTCCGCGGATTCAAGGCGGGCCGCTTCTCCTTCAATGTGGAAGGCGGACGCTGCGAGGCCTGCAAGGGCGCCGGAGTGAAGATAATCGAGATGAACTTCCTCCCGCCCGTGGCCGTGGTCTGCGACGAATGCGCGGGAAAGCGTTATAAGGAAGACACTCTGGCCGTCAGGTATAAGGGCAAGAATATCAACGACGTGCTGGAGATGCAGGTGAGCGAGGCGTATGAATTCTTTAAATCCAACCCGAAGATAGCGCCCAAGCTCAAGGCCTTGCTCGATGTGGGCCTCGGGTACATACGCCTCGGCCAGTCGAGCCTCACCCTTTCGGGCGGCGAAAGCCAGAGAATGAAACTCGCGGCCGAACTTTACCGGAAGAGCACGGGCAACACCCTTTATGTTCTCGACGAGCCCACCACCGGTCTTCATTCGGAAGACATCAAGACCTTGATGGGAGTGATGCACAAACTGGTGGACCAGGGCAATACCGTGATAATAATCGAACACAACCTGGACGTGCTGAAGAGCGTGGACTGGATAATAGATATGGGCCCCGAAGGCGGCCGCAGGGGAGGTGAGATAGTCGCTCAAGGCACGCCCGAAGAACTGGCTGATGACCCGAAATCCGTCACTGGCCGCTACCTTAAGGAAGAATTATGATAAAGACACTCATTATACTTGCCGCACTTGCGGGCTTCGACATCCAGGCTGACCTTCAGCGGCTGGACGAAACCCTGGATAAAGCGGCCGAGTACGCAGCCGCGCACGAGCGCCGGATGCAGGCCGTCGAACACGACCTTACTTCCGACCGCCCTCTGACGGACGAATTCCGTTACGAGGTCTATGGCCAGGTTTATGAGCTCGCTTATGCGTTCCAGTATGACCGCGCCCTCGAGGCTTTGGACAATCAGGAGCAGGTGGCCGTGAGGATGGGGCGCAAGGATCTTGTTATCGAGACCCGCCTTCGCAAGGCCCTGCTGCATTGCGTCGCCGGAAGGTATGCGGAAAGTATGGCGGTGGCGGAGACCATAGACACGACAAAGTTCACGTCGGACAGGCAACTCTTCCAGTGGTTCGAGTATCAGCAGCGCTTCTGCCGCGACTTCCGTGAATACAACCACCCCGGGGTGGGCGGCGAGCTGGACGAACGAGCCGGTTTCTACCGCGGACGGCTGATCGAGTATCTGCCAGAATCGGACTTCCTGCGCCAGACTATGCTCCTTACGGAGCTTATCGAGAACGGCGACCATATCGGAGCCGGCGAGGTGGGCAATATGATGCTCTCGCGCTATCCGGAAGACAGCCACGAATATGCAATCGCGGCCTACTATATGGGCGTGCTCTGCCGCGAGGACGGCGACCGCGAAGGCGAGGTGCACTGGTACATCAAGTCTGCTATAGCGGACCTTTGCAGCGCCACCAAAGACAACGCTTCGCTCTATTGCGTCGCGCTCAACATTATGGACAGGGACATTGCCCGCGCTTTCCGTTACACGCAGGCCGCTCTGGACGATGCCCTCTTCTACAACTCCAAGCTTCGCCCCGGGCAGATTGCCCAGAACCTCCCCGCAATCGAGAAGGCCTACACGGATATGATCAGGAAGGAGTCTGACAGGCGCACGATGCTGATGCTCCTTATCTCCCTGCTGGTCGTGGTGCTGGTGTTCATCCTTCTGAGGATGATAAGCTACCACCGCAGGTTGAGGGAGGCTATCGTCGCATTGTCGGAGGCCAACGCCGCAAAGGAGGAATTCCTCGCGTTGTTCTTGTCGATGAGTTCCGGTTATCTCGACAAGCTTCGCAAGCATCTCGGCCGCGAGCAGATGGAGGATGAGCTGAATGCCTTCTACGCCGCGTTCGACAACGCCTTCCTCCAGCTCTATCCGGCGTTCGTCGAAGACTTCAACTCCCTGCTCGAGCCGGAGGCCCGCGTCGAACTCAAGAAGGGGGAGAAGCTGAACACGCAGCTTCGTATCTTTGCCCTCATCAGGCTCGGAGTGGATCAGTCGGCGCACATCGCTTCGCTGCTGCGTTACTCCGTGAACACCATATATAATTACAGGGCGCAGACCAAAGCCGCAGCCCTGAGCGGTAAAGAAGACTTCGAAGAGAGGGTGAAGACCATCGGAATTCGCCACAATTAGTCCACTTTTTACAAGAGCTAAATATCTGAAAGTCAGACGCTTGAATATTCAGGCGTCTACTTTTTTACTCCCGCGCGTATTTACTATGGTCTGCGGCAATTTTTAATTACTTAATTTTGCCACACAATATTTCGTAAATTTTTTAGAAATGAAGAACCTGTTCAATCGAATCGCCCTTGTCTTTGCGGCACTGTTCCTGAGCGTGGCCCCGGCTTTCGCTCAGCAGGCGAAAGGCAAAGTACAGGACCGTGACGGTCTGCCGGTAATCGGCGCCGCCGTCGTGGTTCAGGGCACTTCAAACGGCACGACTACCGGCCTCGACGGCGAGTGGGAGCTTTCAGGCGTGAAAGCCGGCTCCATCCTCGTGATTTCCTCGATCGGTTATGTGACCAAGACTGTCAGCGCAGCCGACGCAGCCCTCGTCATCCTCGAAGAGGACACCATTATGCTTGAAGACGTGGTGGTCGTAGGTTACGGCGTGCAGAAGAAGAGCGTGGTGACGGCAGCCATCGCGAAAGTGGGATCGGACGAACTTGGCAAGACCGCTCCCGTCCGCGTGGACAACGCCCTTAAGGGCCTTGCCGCCGGCGTCAACGTCACTTCCTCCTCCGGCCAGCCTGGCGCAGCGGCCCGCATCAGGGTCCGCGGTACCGGCACCATCAACAACTCCGACCCTCTCTACATCGTGGACGGAATGCCTATCGAAGGCGGTATCGACTACCTCAACCCTTCGGACATCGAGTCCATCGAGGTGCTGAAGGACGCGGCTTCCGGAGCAGTCTATGGAGCCCGTGCGGCCAACGGCGTCATCCTCGTGACCACCAAGAGGGGCACGAAGGGCGAAGCGCGCGTGAACTATGATTTCTCCTACGGTCTCTCGAGCCCGTGGAAGAAACTGGACGTGCTGGACGCTTCGCAGTATGCGATGATGCTCAACGAAGGTATGATGAATGCCGGAATGGCCCCGAAGTACTCTTTCGACTATGCCAGCTACGGCAAGGGTACTGATTGGCAGGATGAGATATTCTACTACAACGCTCCCCAGAGCCAGCACGAACTGAGCGTGAGCGGCGCTACCGACAAGGTGAACTACTACCTTTCGCTGGGCTACCTCAGCCAGGACGGTATCATCGGAGGTAACGTGGGCCGTTCGAACTACGACCGTCTGACCCTCCGCAGCAACACCACCTACGAGGTGATGGACAAGACTGCGGGAAGGAGCTTCCTGAACAAGTTCACGCTCGGCAGCAACCTCTCGTACGCGTACATTAAATCTACGGGCATCAGCACCAACAGCACCTGGGGCTCGCCCCTCGGTTCTGCCGTGGCCCTTTCGCCTATCCTGAACGTGTATGCAGACGACACCGAGGCTGCGAAGCAGATCGGCAGCTACGGCGCGGCCGGAATGCTCTACGGCGAGAACGGCCAGATGTACACCGTCCCCGGTGGATCCTACAATGAAATGGTCAACCCCGTGGCGGCCCTTTCGCTGCCCGGCACCGTGGGCTGGAGCCATAAATTCGTGGGCGGCTTCAGCGGCGAGCTGCAGATAATCGAAGGCCTCAAGCTGCGCAGCGCCCTCGGCATCGACCTCTCCTTCTGGGGCGACGACGGCTATCAGGACGTCTACTACCTCAGCAGCAGCCAGCAGATCACCGAATCCTACGCTTCTTCGAACGCCTGCCACTCGATGGTCTGGCAGGTGGAGAACACCCTTACTTATTCCAAGACCTTCGGCGACCACAGCATCACCGCCCTCCTCGGCCAGTCGGCCAAGGCTTCGGACGGCGCATATCTCGGCGCATCGTCGAAGTTCCTCAAGGACATCAACAAACCTTATATCGACTACACCAACGGCCTTCAGGCCGACGGCGACCGCAACGGCTGGGGAGCTCCCTACGCACAGGCCAAGCTCGCTTCGTACTTCGCCCGTCTGAGCTACAACTACGCAGAGCGCTATATGGCCGAGGTCACTGTCCGCCGTGACGGTTCTTCCCGCTTCGGCGCGAACAACCATTGGGCCACCTTCCCGTCCGTCTCCCTCGGATGGAACCTCTTCAAGGAGGACTTTATGCAGGGCGTCATCCCTTCGCTCAGCAATGCGAAGGTCCGCGCTTCCTGGGGTCAGAACGGAAACGAGAACATCGGTAACTTCCGTTACACCGTCCTCACAGAGGGTAACAACAACTATATATTCGGGACAGACGAGTCCGAGGCGGTCGGCGTGAAGTCCGGCGGTCTCGCGAACCAGAGCCTCCGCTGGGAAGCCAGCACCCAGACCGACATAGGTCTTGACCTCGGCTTCTTTGCAAACAAGTTCACCGTCACCGTGGACTACTACAACAAGCTCACCGACGGTATGCTTATGACTATGCCTATTCCTTCCTATGTGGGCGAGAGCAAGCCTGTCGGAAACGTAGGACGTATGAGCAACAGCGGTATCGAGTTCGAACTCGGTTACAAGTACACCGTGGGCGACTGGAACTTCAAGGTGAATGCAAACGCCACCTATCTGAAGAACCTCCTCATCGAGTACGGTAACGACACCGGCTGGGCAAACTACGACTCCTTCCAGGGAACGGGCACCATCTCCCGCGCGGAGAACGGCTATCCTTTCCCGTTCTTCTACGGTTACCGGACCGACGGCATCTTCCAGAACGAAGGCGAGATAGCCGCCTACACCTGGACTGATCCCGAGACTGGCGTGACCAGCCCTATCCAGCCCAAGGCCAAGCCCGGCGACGTCCGCTTCAAGGATCTCAACAACAACGGCAAGATCGACGACGACGACCGCACCTACATAGGCAAGGGAACTCCGGACTGGACCTTCGGACTTAATTTCCAGGCGGCGTGGAAGAACTTCGACTTCTCTATGCTTGTCCAGGGTGTCGCTGGCGTGCAGGTGTTCGACTGCACCCGCCGTACGGACATTTCCTCGGTCAACCTTCCGTCCTATATGCTCGGCAGGTGGACGGGCGAGGGCACATCCGACAAATATCCCCGTTTCGTGCTGGGCGACAACTCGAACTGGCAGTCTTCCGACCTCTATGTCTACGACGGTTCATACGTCCGCGTGAAGAACATCCAGCTGGGTTACACCCTGCCTGAATCGCTCGTACGCAAGGCTCTCATTTCCGACGTCCGCGTCTATGTGGCCGCAGAGAACCTCTTCACCCTCACTCCTTACCACGGATTCGATCCTGAAATCGCATCCGGCGGCACTTCCCTCGGAATCGACTACGGTGTTTACCCTCAGGCACGCACCTTCACCGCAGGCGTAAGCGTTGCATTTTAATTACGGGAGGACACAGTTATGAAACACAGCAACATTCTTTCAATTATAGCTCTCGGTTCGGTTCTCTTCGCTTCCTGCGGAGACGACTTCCTCACGGTGGACAACCCCACCGCCCAGCCTATCGAAGAATACTTCACCACGGCGGACCATCTCGGCGAAGCCTTGGTGGCGGCCTATGCGCCTCTTCATTGGACGGACTGGTCGATGGGTCAGTACAACCCCATCCTTATAATGAGCGACATTATGGCGGACCAGATCTGGGTCGGCGGACAAGACCAGACCGACAATGCATTCTGGCACCTTATGATGAACTACTCCGCCCTTCCTACCAACTGTATGACTTCCATCTGGACGGACGGCTATTCCGGAGTCAAGAGGTGCAACGACCTCATACTCTACACAGGCTGGACCAAGGCGGCGGGAGAGATCGACGACGCCGAAGAGGCCTGGTATCTCGAGCAGGCCAAACTTCTCAGGGTTTACTACTACAGCTGGCTTTGGAAGTTCTGGGGCAACATAGTCTACTATGAGAAGAACCTCGAAGCCCCTTATATCGGCACCCAGTACACTGCAGACGAAGTTTACGCGAAGATGATGGCAGACCTCGAGGGCGCCATCTCACTCGGCGTGCTTCCGATGAGGCAGCCTGATGCGAAGGCCGGTTATCTCACCACGGCGTTCGCCTATATGCTCTATGCCGAGCTGGTGATGTACCAGAAGGACGCATCCCGCTACGACACCGCCCTTGGATATATGAAGGAGATCATCAATGACGGCGGCTACGACCTCGTGGACGACTACGGCACCATCTTCCATCCCACTGGAGAGTGGAGCAAGGAATCCATCTTCGAAATCACCCACAAAGCCGACGGCCAGGTCCGTTCCTACGACAACGTCCTCGCCGCTGGCGGCACCATCCTGCCGCAGCTTATCGGTCCCTACAATATGACCGAAGGCGCCGACGACCACAAAGCCGGCTGGGGCTTCGCTCCCGTGCGCGCTGAGACGTATGCTATGTACGACGCTTCCGACGCCCGCCGTGCAGCCACCTGCTACGACGCCACCGTCAACACCTACGAGCCCCGCTACCAGGACACCGGCTACTTCCTCGAGAAGTATCAGGGAAGCCAGGCCGAGTATGCCACGGGCGACGGAGCTCCGGATATGCGCTTCGGCAACAACCTGCGCATCTACCGCTTTTCCGAGACCCTTCTCAACGCGGCTGAACTCGCCCTCGCGAGCGACCCGACCAACGCGAAGATCTGGCTCAACAAGGTGCACAACCGTGCCGGCCTTACCGACACGCTGGACGCAACTCTCGACAACATAAAGAACGAGCGCAAGCTCGAGTTCGTGGGCGAAGGCAAGCGCTACTGGGACCTCATCCGCTGGGGTGACGCACCCACCGTGCTCGTTCCGGATGCCTATGGCTACCGTACCAACACCTGGTCTGAGAGCAAGAAGTATCTCCCCATTCCCCAGAGCGAGATCGACGCGGCCCAGGGCACCCTTAAACAGAACAACTACTAACAACTAATTTTTATAATCACACAATGAAAAAGTTTTTTGCAATTCTGAGCATCGCAGCGCTTGTTTTTGCTGCTTGCGAGCCTAACAACAACACCGATGAGCCTCAGCTCCCTTCAGCAGCTGGTCTTACCCCTGTTGTGACTGTGGACGGCAATCTTGCCACCTTCTCTCTTCCTGAAGGCGCCACCGGACTCATTCCCATCTGGTACACCAACGAAAGCGGCGACTTCGTGTTCGCCGGCAACGGAAACAACTTCCAGAAGACTTTCTTCGAGGGCGGTACCTTCAAGGTACGTATGTATGTGAGCAACTCCAACGGCCAGTCGAAGGACTATGCCGAGGCTGAGTTCACGGTCGAAGGCCAGGAAGGCTGGAACGGCTACAACTACAACTCACAGTACAACATTTGGAAAGTCGGTGAGGATGCAGGTATGGAAGGCAGCTACACTTGGTGCAGCCCGGGTTGGGCCGGCGAGGTCTCCGTACCTTTCACCACCAATCCTTACACCCTTACCGTCCCCGGCGCCTGCTCTGACCGCTGGCAGTGCCAGTTCCATCTCGTACCTGGCGCAAACGTGGCTCTTTCCGCAGACAAGCACTACGATTTCTCCTGCATTATCGAGCTGACCAAGTCCGCAGGTGTCACCGTCAAGATCACCGATGTGGCAAGCGATGACAACTTCCTCTTCGTCACCCTCGACGATATGCCTGCCGGAGAGAATGTGTATTGGATGAAGGATGTCGCCGGTATCGACGCTTCCGCAGTGAAGGTTGTCTTCGACTTCGGTTACAGCGAGGCCGGCAACGATGTCAAGATCACCCGCATCACCCTTAAGGACCACGCCAACGACGACGGCACCAACGCTCCGGACAAGGATACACCCGAACCGGAACCGCAGCCCGAGGTGACACAGCTTCCCGAAGGATATGTGTTCAACACCAACACTTCCGCAAACCTCTGGAAGGCAGTTGCCGATGCAAATGGCGAGAAGTACTTCTACTACTTCTGCAATGGCGGCGATTGGAACGGTACCGAGACTGAGACCACCGATGTTCCTTTCCTCGTAAAGAACGCCAACTCTTATCAGATCACTATCGAGAATGCGACTGCTTCACAGTGGCAGAACCAGTTCTTTATCTGGCCCAACGAGGGTAGCTTCATCGCTCTTAGCGACGCGAAGAAATATGCCCTCCAGGTCAAGCTTTCCGCAAGCGTGAACACTCCTGGCTTCTTCAAGATCGAGCAGTATGCGGCAGGCGGCCCCAAGCACGAGGGCGCTACCATCTGGGAGTACGGCGCATACACGATCACCGCAGGTGAGGATCTGGTGCTCACTTCTCCTGTCATCTCCGGTGTCGCTTGCGACAACGTCAACCTCATCTTCGACTTCGGAGGAAATGCAGCAGGTGCAGTCGTCACCATCAAGGACATCTGCCTCCAGGAGTTCACTGAGTAAACAATATGAAGATAATTCGGACTTTGTCTTTACTTCTGATCATACTTCTCACCGCCTTGTGCAATCCGGCCCCGGATCAGCCGGTCGAGAACAGTATTGCATTCACCCCCGACTCGCTCATCTTCGAGCAGCCGGGAGGTGAACTGCAGTTCTATGTGACGTCCTCGGCTCCCGGAATCGCGCTCTACAGCGACGATGACTGGGTGGTCAGTATCGAGCCTCCGTATTCGGCGATGACCGAGGGGACTTTCACCGTGAAGGTAAAGGCCAACAACACCACCAGGGAGCGAGTGGGCAAGGTAGGGATCAATGTCGGACAGACAAGGCGCTATCTGCCCATACGTCAGCCCGGTCTTGACCCGGTCGCGGCGGGTATCGACACCCCGGAGGGCTATACCCTCGTGTGGAACGACGAATTCGACTACGACGGACTGCCCGCGTCTGCCGAATGGAAGTACCAGACAGGCGACGGCGGCTGGGGTAACCACGAACTTCAGGACTATGTGTCCGGATCCTATAACGGCGTGAACATCGCCGACGTGTCCGACGGCACCCTGAAAGTGTGGGCGAAGAAGATCGACGGAAAGGTGCGTTCAGTGCGCCTCAACACCCGCAAGAGCTGGACCTACGGCTATATCGAAGCCTCCATCAAGCTCCCCGTGGGCAAGGGCACCTGGCCTGCTTTCTGGATGATGCCGTCCAACTTCACCGGCTGGCCTAAAGACGGCGAGATCGACATTATGGAGGAGGTGGGCTATCATCCCAACTACTGCAGCGCCACCATCCATTGCAACCGCTACAACAACGGTGGTACGAGCATCGAGCACGCCGAGAAGTATATCGCCACCGGCCAGACCGATTTCCATATCTATGGAATGGAGTGGACGGCCGACTACATTACCTTCTATCAGGACAGGAAGGCTATCCTCACCTATAAGAACAGCGGTGCCGGTCACGATTCGTGGCCGTTCTACAAGCCGTTCTACATTATCCTCAACCTCGCCTGGGGAGGCGACTGGGGCGGCGCTCAGGGCGTCGACGAGTCGTGCTTGCCGACGGCGATGGAGGTGGATTGGGTGAGAGTGTTTCAGAAATTCTGATCCTCGTTCTCCCAAGGCTCGTTGAAGGGCTGGAGAAAAGGATTGTTTGTCCGCTCATCCGAAATCGATGAGGCTGGGCCGTGACCGGGGTAAATCTCCACGTCGCCGTCCAGCCCCATTATTTTGTCCATTACGGAGACTATCAGGGAGTCGTAGTCCCCGCCGGG
>JAFYIK010000265.1 GCA_017538685.1 Bacteroidales bacterium
GATCCTCGCGACACCTATGCGAAGCCTGAGGAGTGGGAAGTCAAGGCCAAGGACCTCGCCGCCCGCTTCGTCAAGAACTTCAAGAAGTACGAGACCAACGCCGCCGGAAAGGCCCTCGTCAAGGCCGGCCCGAAGGTGGACTAATCGATTTCGCCATATAGAAAAACCGCGCCGCCTGTTTCGGCGCGGTTTTTTTGTGCAAAAATCCTTATATTTACAAGACTAAACCACATCCGGAATGACTTTCACAATGATTATCGAGCTGCTGATCGTTCTGGCAGCGCTTTATGTGGGATCGCGTTACGGCTCTCTCGCCCTCGGTGCGATCTCGGGAATCGGTCTTGCAATCTTGGTGTTCGGCTTCGGTCTGAAGCCCGGAACCCCTCCTACAGACGTCATCTACATCATCATCGCGGCCGTGACCTGTGCGGGAACGCTGCAGGCTTCGGGCGGTATGGACTGGATGATACAAGTGGCGGAAAAGATGCTGCGTAAGCATCCGGAGCACATTACCTTCCTGGGACCGCTCGTGACTTTCTTCCTGACGGTCCTGGTGGGCACCGGGCACGTGGTATACACTATTATGCCCATCATCTGCGACATCGCCCTTAAGAAGAACATACGTCCGGAAAGGCCTTGCGCGGTCGCCTCTATCGCCTCGCAGGTGGGCATCACCTGTTCGCCTATCGCCGCGGCGGTGGTCGCATTCGTGACTATCTCGAACGCCAATAACTATATGGTCAGCATCCCGCAGGTGCTGATGGTCACCATCCCGGCCTGCGTTTGCGGCCTTATGTGCGCGGCTCTGGCCTCATACAAAAGGGGCAAGGACCTGGATAAGGACCCCGACTTCCTTGCCCGCAAGAACGATCCGGAGACATACAAGTATATGTACGGCAACTCCGCGACGACCCTGGACAAGGTCATCAGCAAGGAGGCGAAGGCTTCCGTGTTCATCTTCCTCGGAGCCCTGGTGGTCATCGTCGGCTTTGCTTTCTGCCAGATGATCCATACCGCGGACGGAGTGGCTGTGGCGAAAGCCATCAAGCTTCCGAAGATGAATCTTTGCATCCAGATCATTATGCTGGTCGCCGCGGCGTGCAACATTATGTTCTGCAAGGCTTCGCCGAAGAAGGCGGTTGCAGGAGCTGTCTGGCAATCCGGTATGGTCGCCGTGGTCGCTATCTACGGCATCGCTTGGCTGGCGGACACCTATTTCGGCAACTATATGGACCAGATGAAGGTGATGCTCGAGGGCGTAGTGACCCAGTATCCGTGGAGCATAGCGCTGGTATTCTTCCTCGTCAGCGTTCTGATCAACTCTCAGGGCGCCGTGGTGGTGGCTATGCTGCCGCTTGCCTACCAGCTGGGAATCGCCGGCCCGGTGCTTCTTGGCGTGCTGCCGAGCGTCTATGGTTATTTCTTCATCCCGAATTATCCGTCCGATATCGCCACTGTCAACTTTGACCGCAGCGGCACGACGGTGATAGGCAAATACCTCCTGAACCACAGCTTTATGATGCCGGGCCTAATAAGCGTGTTCGTGTCCACGGTCGTGGGTTATCTGATCACGAACGTGCTGTTCAGCGGGTATTTCTCAAGCTTTATGCAGCTTCCTTAATAAGAAGCGATCAGACTATCCACCTTTTTCGCGAGGGAAGGCTCCAGCTCGATGCCAAGGATGGTGTCCAGCTGGCGCAGCGAATGCAGGTCCGTACAGATGAAGCTGTACATATCGTGCGAAAGGAGATGACGCAGGATCTTGATGGAATCGGGACCGTAGGTGCCGGTCAGCGACATCCAGTTCATCTGCAGGCGGCAGCCCATATCGATCAGTGTCTCGAAATCGTGCAGGCGCTTCACCATATACAGATAACGCTCCGGATGGGCTAGAATGGGCTTCTTTCCGGATGTTACCAGATTGAATACAGCCTGCTCCAGGTTCTCGCTCCTGAAATAGTAGGACATCTCGATGAGGATCGATCCGTCTTCGAAGGTCAGAAGGTTCGGGTCGTTCGCCCTGTCTTCGAAATCTTTCACCACCATATACTCGGCCGCGAGCGAAGTGCGGACGCCGAGTTCCGGGGGAATGCGTGTTATAAAATCGGCGTATACCTCGCGAAAATGGGCCTCATTTTCGTCGGGGTATACGTCCGGATTCATATGCGGGGTAAAGACGAGCTCTTTGCAGCCTGCGGCCGCCAGACGCTCTATCGCCAGCAGGGAGTCTTCAGCTTTGCGAAATCCGTCGTCCACTCCGGGAAGGAGGTGATTGTGGATATCGCGCCCGGGGAACGAAACTCGTTGTACTCTGGGTCTGAAGAGCCTCATAAGGCTGGTTTATGCTTTGTCTTTTCCTGGTTTTTTGTCGGCCTTCTTGCCGTGGTGGTGGTGATGGTGCTCGCCGGATTCATCTCCGTAACCATAACCATAACCATAACCATAA
>JAFYIK010000266.1 GCA_017538685.1 Bacteroidales bacterium
GACAAAATGCCGGGAACAAGCAGGAAGGCAAATGATCAGAATTTTCTACAGACAAGGTAAGGAAATACTCCTTACGCAGTCCCAAACGGAGTTTGCGACTATCAGCAAAGAAAACGTCCTCTGGATAGATCTTCAAGACCCCAGCGGTGAAGAAAAAAGAGCGGCGGAAGATTTTCTTGGCACCAGGATTCAGAACCGCGGCCAGGCGGAAGAGATCGAGACATCGTCCCGTTTTTACGAGACGGCGGGCTTCATCTTTGCCAACACCAACTTCCTCTCCCCTACCGGAGACGAAATGAGTATGGATCCGGTGTCGTTCATTCTCACCAAACACACACTCACAACCCTTCGTGAGATTCCTATCCGCAGTTTCGACCTTCTGAGGAACAAGATCCAGGCTCGCCCGGACCTTTTCCCCGACGGTTTCCATATTTTCGTCGAGATCATCGACAAGAGGGTCGACCTTGATGCCGACATAGTCGAGCTTGTCTCGCAGGACACCAGCCAGTTCAGCAAGCGCATCAACCAGCAGGAAGATATCAACGAAGAGTTCCTCCTCGACATCAACCAGCTGCAGGAAAACGCTATGCTCGTCCGCGAGAACGTGGTGGACAAGCAGAGAATCCTGGGTAACGTTCTGAAGAGCGACCTTTTCCCGGATTCCCTGGACAAGAAGTTCAGCATCATCCTTCAGGATATCGCTTCGCTAATCAACCACATCAACTTCTCCTTCGAGAGGCTGGAGTATCTGCAGGACACCGTGGTCGGTATGATCAACCTCGAGCAGAACCGCATTATGAAGGTGTTCACGCTGATTTCCCTGCTGCTTATGCCGGCGACCCTCATCGCCAGCTTCTACGGAATGAACGTGAAACTGCCCTTCGACGGTTTCCGCTGGATGTGGCTCGTGATACTCGCGGCGATGGCCATTCTGGTCACCGCCCTGGTGTGGGTTTTCCGCAAGAAGAAATTTATGTAGTTATTTGACGCAACGGACGTTTGCGGCAAAATCGGTAGGGCTGGGCGAACCCCAGGCCTTGATGTCCGCGTCCTTGACGTAGATCGAGCGGCACATCGGCGCGCCGGCGTTGTCTACCCAGAAATAGGCGTAGTCGTTCGTGCCGTAGAAGGTGTACGCTCCGTCCACGATGGTCGCGTAGCCGTAGGGCAGCGCGCTGAAACCGGTGGCGTTCGTGATCTTAACCTCCGGCCAGAACTCCCACATAAGGGCGCCGTTGAAACGGCCGTTGCACATAAGGGCGCCGGCGTCAGTGCCGAGGGCGTCGAATTCTTCTGCAGTCGGCAGGTGCCAGCCGGCGGGGCAGGCGGCCTGCGCGTCCGTCCAGGTGTAGAATCCGCCTACGATATCTTCAGTTGCCCTGGAGTCGGCATAAGGATGACCGAGGGTGTAGTTATTGTCGGCGTCTTTTTCGAAATAGGCGAGGTTCCGGGCGAACCAGGTCTTGCCTCCGGCTGCGACGGTGTTATACTTTTTATTGTCGCGGGTGTCCGTGAAATCGGGATCCTTTTCTTCCAGGCCGGTGCCGGTGAGGGAGCGCTCGCTGATTACCACGGTGCTGAGGGTCGCAGTCTTGGTGTAGTACCCTTCCGCCTTCGCCGTGGCCGTGATGCTGTAGGTTCCGAGCGTGTCCGGCACGATGAAGGTGAAGGTGGTGGTGGTGTCCGCATAATCCCCGTCTTTGAAGTAATAGACTATCTCCAAAGTCTGGTCCTCCTCGTCAGAGGGCAGGGAGACGCCGCTGCAAGTGAAGGTGTAGGTGTCTCCGGGATTGGAGTACGCGTCCATCTTGCCAGCAGACAGCGTTCCGTCGAGAGTCTTGGAGGTGGTGGTTTCTTCATCGTCTTTGCAGGCAGTCAGAGCAAGGGCTCCGAGCGCCGCAATCAGAAGGATCCTATAGAGTTTCATCAGCGAATATTCGTATTTGGTGCAAAGATGCAAAATTTCCCGTAATTTTGTGCAAATACTTTGCCAGATGCGCCGCAGCTTCGCTTTGCTTTTGATTCTTTTGGTGACCGCCTCCGTCTCCTGCACGGACAGGCGCTACTACCAGGTGAGCGGCTACGCTCAGGGCGGGACTTATTCCGTCAAATACCGCGGCGCCTCCGTCCGGCCTGAAAAGGTCCGCGCCCTCACGGATTCGCTTCTGCGCGAGATTGATTTCACCCTCTCAGGGTACAATAAGAATTCGCTTCTGAGCCGCTTGAACCGCGGCGACACCGTCGTCTTGAATCCTATGTTCGCCGAGATCTACCGCCTTTCGTACGAGATGTGGCAGCTCAGCGACGGCGCCTTCGACGCTGCCTGCGGTCCCCTCTTCGACATCTGGGGTTTCGGCTTCACCTCCGGCGAAATGCCCTCCGACGACCTGGTCGCCGCCACCCTTTCCCGCTGCGGAATGTCCCGCCTGGTCGGGCCGGATGTCGTAGATTCCCTCGTCGCCGCCGCGCAGCCTGTGACTGGCTATGATCTGCGCGTCATCCCCGACCATCCCGGCACTGTCATCCCCGACCTGATCGGGGATCTTCCCGTCCTGAACTTCAACGCCATCGCGCAGGGGTACAGCTGCGACCTGGTGTTCAATATGCTCCGCGGCCTGGGCGCGACGGACATTCTGGCGGACATAGGCGAAATCCGCTGCTGCGGCCGCAACCCTCTGGGCAAAGGCTGGAGCATCGGCATCGACAATCCCGTGGACGGCAACGACCAACCAGGCGAAGACATACGCCAGGTCTGGGCCTCCGACGGCGGCGACTACGGGGTCGTCACCTCAGGCAACTATCGCAAGTTCTACGTCCGCGACGGCCGCAAGTACTCCCACACCATCGACCCCCGCACCGGCCGCCCCGTGGAGCACGACCTCTTGAGCGCCACCGTCATAGTTCCCGGTGATTCCCCCGTTCTTTCACACTCCGGTCGCGCCTCCTTCGCGGCTGCCGAGGCCGACGCCCTCGCGACCATCTTTATGGTGACCGGCCTGGACGCCTCCCGCGACTTCCTCGCCGCTCACCCCTCCCTCACCGCCTACCTCATCACCTCCGACACCCTCTGGAGCTCCAGATAACCATCCAGCGCGGGCGTTAAAGCTCCAGATAACCATCCAGCGCGGGCGTTAAAGAACTATCCCTTCGTGCGGCGTGGGAGATAATCTCCTGAATATCAGCCAATTAAGCAAAAGAGGTCTCCCAAAAACGGGAGACCTCTTTTAATCAACTCTCTGACACACAGCAACTTAGCCCCCACACGGAACGATGAAGCGGGATAACAAGCAGCGACTTAACCCCCACGCGGAACGATGAAGCGGGATAACAAGCAGCAACTTAACCCCCACGCGGGCTTTAAAGCGCTAAACACGGGCGGGGCTGAGGGCGATCAAAGGATTTTTACTATATTTGAAAAAATAATTATTGATATGGTTAGCAAAGCGACAAAATCTACATTTATCGCACTGGCCATCACGACTTTGACTATAGTCGTGCTGGCATCGTGCTGTACGACCATCGACTCTGCGTCGGTGGGTATACGCTTCAAGAAGTGGAGCTCGAACGAAAACCTGAAGGGCGGTGTGGAAGGAACGTGCCGAGGATGGGTGTGGTTCAACCCCATCACGGAGCGCATTTTCGAGTACCCGACCTACATCCAGCGTGTGACTTACGAGCCCTTCACGGTGAACCCGAAGGATGCGGCTATTTTCTCGATGACCCCGACCCTGGCCTATCAGATCGACGAGGCGAAGGCGACCGACATCTTCATCAAGTACCGAAAACCCGTGCGGGAGCTGGAGATGGGATACATTAAGACGTGTATCTTCGAAGCTTACCGTACCTGCGCGAACAACTACACCTCGGACGAGCTGATGGCCAACCGCGCACGTTTCGAGACTGAAGTGCGCGCCCGTCTGGACGAATCTATGAACCAGGAAGGCTTCATAGTCCGCGAGTTCACGACGAAGATCGACCCGCCGGCATCCCTGACCGCTGCTATCAACGCCAAGAACGAAGCCGTTCAGAATGCGCTCAAGGCTGAGAACAAGGTAAAGGAAGCCGAGGCCGAAGCGAAGATCGAAATCGCCAAGGCGGAAGGTGAGGCGAAAGCCCTCAAGATCAAGGGCAACGGCGAGGCCTACTACAACCGCGTTGTGTCCGCTTCTCTCAACAAACTGATAGTCGAGCAGTACGCCATCGAGAAATGGGACGGCAAACTGCCCACCTACAATGGTGGCGGCTCCATTCCGTTCATCGACATCCAGAAGTGACGCACGATTTCCTGGTAGCGGAGCACCTTTTCAGGGTGATTGTTCCCGACGGGCAACCGATCGGGATGGATAATTACGCGCCGTTCACGGCGACGGAAGGCGGGGAGCCGCTGTTCACGCTGGAGGTGGCCGCGGGGGAGGCGCCGGAGTTCGGGGAGCTCGAGCTGGTGATCGACCAGGGGGCGGAGCCGGGAGAGACGGTGCTTTCGCTATGGCGCCTGGAAGGCGGCCGCGGCTGGCTCGTGAAGATGGCGCCCAGCCCGGGCCGAAAGACTTCCGGCCTGCTGACGCTCGACCAGGATTTCAAACATTCGACGCTATACGTCCTAAGGCCGCAGGAGGCCGATTTCGCGCTGAACAACTCGCTGATGCTGCAATATGCCTTCGCGACCGCGACTCTCGGCACCCTCGAGATGCACGCCAGCACCGTAGTCAACGGCGGCAGGGCGTACCTCTTCCTCGCGAAGAGCGGAACGGGCAAGAGCACTCACAGCCGGATGTGGCTGAAAGCTATCCCCGGCACGCATCTGATGAACGACGACAACCCCGTCGTGCGGGTGTATCCGGGCGGCCGGGTGATGGCCTACGGCACGCCGTGGAGCGGAAAAACGCCGTGCTACCGCGCTGAAGCGTTCCCAGTCGGGGCGTTCGTGCGGATAGTCCGCGCGCCCGAAAACCGCCTCGAGCGGCTGTCCGTGGTGGAATCGTATGCGAGCGTCTATTCGTCCAGCTCTGGCTTCAAGGCCGACCGTGCAATGGGCGACGGGCTGCACTCCGCAATATCGGCCGCCGTTCAAGGCGCGCCCTCGTTTGCGATGCACTGCCTGCCGGACGAAGATGCCGCCCGCGTGTGCTTCGCAGGCATCGCCGGGGAGGGCGCGCACTCGTGAATATGACCTTTCCCAACGAAGTGCTGCTGCCGGAGGTGGCCGAACTGCTCGCGCGCGGTAGCGAGGTGGAAATCCGCACGAAAGGCTCGAGTATGCTGCCGTTCATCGTGGGCGACCGCGACAGCGTCCGCTTGCGCGCTATGCCGGCCTATGCCGAAGGCGACGCCGTCCTCGCCGAGATTGCAAAGGGCCGTTTTGTGCTGCACAGGATAGTGCGAATCGACGGAGAATGCGTAACTTTGAAGGGCGACGGGAACCTCGTGGGCACGGAGAACTGCCGATTGGCGGATGTGAAGGGAAAGGCTATGGCGGTTGTGAAGCCAGGCGGCCATATCAGCGATTTCGCGGGTCCAAGGGCCCTGCGCCGCGCCCGCAGGTGGAACGCGCTACCATATTTTATCAGAAGATATTATCTGGCTATTCTTAGGAGATTGATATGAAAACAGTAGAAGGATTCAGGCTGAGAGAGATTTGCGGCGAGTTCATAATCGTGCCGGAGAGCACGAAACTCGTGAATTTCAACAAGATGATTCATCTCAACGCGACCGCCGCTTATCTTTGGGAGGAGGTCAACGGTCTTGAGGAGTTCACAGTCGAGGGGCTCGCCAAATTGCTGACGGACAAGTACGACGTGTCCGACGAAGTCGCCCTGAAAGACGCAGAGGCCATCGCTGAAAAGTGGAAAGAAATAGGAATCGCAGCCTAGGATGAAAGATTTCGGACCGTGCTTGAAAGGGGTTTGGAGACTGCTCCGGACCGTCAGGTGGAAGGTGCTGTTCAGCGCTTTCCTGCAGACGGTCGCTGCCGCCGCTTCGCTCGCTTTCGTATGGTTCAGCAAGAGGGTGGTGGACATAGCCACGGGGCATCTGGACGCTCCGCTCGGCGCCGGCATAGGCGTGCTGATAGGCATTATGGCCCTGCAGGTCCTCACCCGCGTTTTCGTCAAATACTACGAAGGCCGCATAACGATTCAGGCCAAAAACCGCATACGCTCGGAGGTGTTCGACAAGGCCCTCCGCAGCACCTGGACGGGTAAGGACAAGTTCCACAGCGCCGATATGGCGAACCGTATGGAAGAGGATATTCGGGTGGTGACGGATTTCATCTGCTGCGACATTCCGGAGGCGTTTGTCACTGTGATTCAGCTGATTGCGGCGGTGATAATGCTGTTCGTATTCTCCTCGTCGCTGGCTTGGATCCTGATTTGGATTATGCCGGTGGCCGTCGTGGGCGCCCGTCTCTATTTCCGCCGTATGCGCGCGCTGACCACCGAAATCCGCACCATCGACGGTCACATCAACGGCCACCTCCAGGAGACCCTACAGCACCGGGTGCTCGTGAAGACGCTCGGCAGCGTGGGCGCTTCGCAGGAAGAGTTGGAGGCGCTGCAGGAGCAGGAGATGGACCGCACGGTGACGCGCCTTGGGTATTCGGCTCTTTCGCGCGGTTTTATGTCAGTCGGCTTCTCGGCGGGTTATCTGACTGCCTTCATCTGGGGAGTCCTGGGTCTTAAAGACGGCTCGGTGACGTATGGCTTGATGGTCGCATTCCTGCAGATGGTCGGCCAGGTGCAAAGGCCCGTCGCTAATCTGGCGCTGTACATCCCGGCGTTTATCAAATCGCTTTCTTCCGAGGAGCGTTTGCTGGAGATAGGAGAACTGCCGCAGGAAGGCGAGTACGAAGATGTCCTTCTCGATGGCGCTCCGGGAATACGCATTTCGGACCTTTCATTCACCTACGAAGACCGCGGCTCGAAGGTCCTTTCCGATTTCTCCTTCGATTTCAAGCCCGGCCGTATGACCGTCATCACCGGTCCCACCGGCGAGGGCAAGAGCACGCTCGCGCAGCTGATGCTGGCTTTATTGAAGCCAGATTCCGGGACTATTGAACTGTATTCCGACCCCAAGACCCCCGCTCTTCTCATCAGCCCGGCGACGAGGTGCAACTTTATGTACGTGCCTCAGGGGAATTCTCTGCTGAGCGGCTCGGTGCGGGCTAACCTGCTGATGGCCAAGCCTTCAGCCACGGACGAAGAGCTTCGCGAGGCCCTCCACCTCGCCGCGGCCGATTTCGTCCTCGACCTGCCCGACGGACTGGACACCTCCTGCGCCGAAATCGGCCGCGGCCTCTCCGAGGGCCAGGCCCAGCGCATCGCCATCGCCCGCGCCCTCCTGCGCTCCGGCGGCATCCTCATTCTGGACGAAGCCACCTCCGCACTCGACCCCGCGACCGAGCAGCTCGTCCTCGGCCGTATCCGTGAACGCTTTACCGTCTCCCCCGGCCACGACCTCGTTTCCGATTCTACTGGCGACGTTTCTGGTTTCCCGCCCTCGTGTCCCGCTCTGTCAAAGACGATCATCTGCATCACCCACCGCCCCGCCGCCGCTGCCCTCGCCGACGCGCACCTCGCGCTTTAACGCTTTTCGTTGTTTTTCATCCCGCTTCAAATTTCCGCGTGGGGGATAAGTCGCTGTATGTCAGAGAGTTGATTAAAAGAGGTCTCCCAAAAACGAGAGACCTCTTTTGCTTAATTGGCTCATATTCAACTTGTTATCCCCCACGCCGGGCGAAGGGAGAGTTCTTTATAGTGCGCCACGGGATGCTGCCAAGCGCCAGTTATTCGCGACTAGTGCCGAAGCGGTAGATGCAAGCGTGCGTGTAGGCCTCTCCGGGGCGGAGGATTATCGGGCCGAAATCCGGGTGGTTCACGGCGTCGGGATAGCGCTGGGTCTCGAGGGCGAGGGAGCTGCGGAAGCCAAGGATATGGCCGTTCGCTCCGCACTCCTTTCCGTCGAAGAAGTTCCCGCTGTAGAACTGTAGCCCAGGCTGGTCGGAAAGCACTTCCACCCATCGACCGCTGACCGGGTCCTCAACGCGGCAGACCAGTTCCACGCCGTCGGTCTGCTTGTCGATGCACCAATTGTGGTCATAGCCGCGGGCGTTGCGAAGTTGCGCGTCATCCTCTGAAATGCGCTGTCCTATGGCGTGCGGGGTACGGAAATCGAAGGGTGTACTCCGCACAGGGGCAATTTCGCCGGTAGGAATGGACAACGGGTCGATAGGGAGATAATGGGAAGCATTGATCCACATCAGGTACTCCTCCACGCTGCCGTTTCCTTCCCCGCGAAGGCAGAAGAATGGATGATGGGTGAAGTTCACCGGAGTGGCTTTGTCGGTGGTGGCATAGTACTTCACGGAAAACTCTCCCTGGGGGCCGAGCGAATCAGACATAGTCATATCCAGGTTCCCGGGGTATCCTTCCAGGCCGTCGGGATGCAGGAGATGGAGGACTATGGAAGTGTCCGTGGAGCCAACCACGTCCCAGACCATATTGTCTACTCCCTTGAAACCGCCGTGAAGGGTATTCTTTCCGTTGTCGTTGACAGGCGTATTGCAGACTTCCCCGTCGACTGTGAAGGAAGCGTTACCTATTCGGTTTGCCACCGGCCCCACGCACGCGCCGAGAAAGCGCTCCCCCGGAGGCGTGAGATAATCCTTCAGGTTATCGTGTCCCACCACTATGCTTGTGTATTTCCCGTC
>JAFYIK010000267.1 GCA_017538685.1 Bacteroidales bacterium
GACCTGGGTCTATATCGTCATCTACGACATCTGGAACTTCGCCTACACCTACAACTGCCTGCCTACCCACAGCTGGTATTGCGGTGTCGCCCTGCTTCTTGCTCCTACCATCGCGGCTCTCCTCTGGAACCGTGGCGGCTGGATCCAGAACCGTGCTAACACTCTCGCGATTTGGTGTATGTTCGCCCAGGTGTTCCCGCTCTTCCAGGAGACCTTTATGGATGGAACCCAGTGGACCAAGTGGGCAACTCTGCCCGTTCTCTATCCTCAGGGAGCAGAGACCGTCGCACAGCTCTATGCTGCCGCCGGCATCTCCAGCCAGACCGTGACCCCGGAAATCGTAGGCACGACAGTGGAGGCCACTCAGGTGGCGGCCAACCCGACTATGATGGTCGTCATCAGCGCCCTCGCGCTGCTCACTAACTGCATCGCTCTCGGCTACATTATCTATGTTTCCAAGAAGCGCCACATCAATCCTTACAAGGAGGATGTGTTCGTGGACCAGAAGTACTACAAAGACTCGATGGCCCGTGCAGTTGTGGACTAATCAACGCATCAAACAAGAAGAGGCGACCTGCAAGGGCCGCCTCTTTTCTGTGTAGACAAAACTATAACGCGGACTTTTCTCCGAAGCGGGCTTCGACGACGTTCATTACATAGTCGCCGGTCTTTTCGCTCTCGTTGATCATATCCATAAAGACGTTGCCGGCTTCGTAGGTGTAGACGTGATTGTCCACGTCGGCGACATTCTTCGTGCGAAGCATATCGCGGAGGTCATTGATCTTGCGCTCGATATCTTCGGAATCGGAGAGCTTGAAGTCTTCGCGGCGTCCTGCAAGGACATTGTTCATCTGGTTCATAGCGGCCTCCACCAGGTGGGTCATTTCAGTGCCTGCTGCAACCTGCTCGTCGGTAAAGACGATTTTCTGGTCGCGCTTACGGCGAAGAATGCGGGCAAGGTTGTAGAAACTGTCGCCGATGGATTCGAGCTCGCCTATCTGGCGGAGCATTTCGCGTATCTTGGCCTTGGTGTCGTCCGAAAGATGGGCGTCTGAAACCTGGCCCAGATACTGGGCGATCTCGTTCTCCATCCTGTCGCTGATATCCTCGTACTTCTTGATGCGGTCGAAAATCTCTTTGAATTTATCTTCTTCTTGCGTGAAGTAGAGCTCCTTCACCATTCCGAACATACGCAGCATACGTTTGCCGAAGGTGGCGATTTCCTGCTGGGCCTGGAACACGGAAAGTTCCGGGGTCTTCATAAGACCGCCGCGTATATATTTGAGGCGGAATTCGACCTCTTCGTCGCTCTTCTTGGGCTTGATGATAAGGCAGACAAGTTTCTCAATCTGCGGCACGAAGCCGATCAGCAGGGCCGTGTTGATGACATTGAATCCGGTGTGGAAGGCCGCCAGCGCGAATGAAAGGCGTGCGGGATCCACGCTCTCGGCCGTGGGGTCTATGCCCACGATGCGGCAGACTGCACGCACGAAGGGGAAGAACACTATCAGCACCCACACCACGCCGAAGACGTTGAACAGAAGGTGGGCCATAGCGGTGCGGCGCGCCTGAGTGTTCGCGTTGAGAGCGGCGAGGTTAGCCGTGACCGTGGTACCGATATTCTCGCCCATAACGAGCGCGATACCCTGGAAGATGGTGATGGCTCCGGTCGAGCAGAGGACCATAGTGATGGCCATCAGCGCGGCCGAGCTCTGGACCATAGCGGTGAGCAGGGTGCCTATCAGAAGGAACAGCAGGATGGTCCAGTAGTTGGTCTTGAAGCTGGCGAAGAAGTTCACTACCGCCGGATTGCTGGCTAGATCGAGTTCCGTGCCGCCCTGTTTGAGCATACCGAGCGCAAAGAGCAGGAACGACAGACCGAACAGGAAATCGCCTATATAGCGGTGCTTGCCCGTCTGAATCAGGATGATCGCGATGAGGAACACGGGCCACACCACGTTGGCAATGTTGAACGAGAAGCCTGCCGACATAATCCAGGCGCTCATAGTGGTGCCTATATTGGCGCCCATAATCACGGAAATCGCCTGGCTGAGGGTGAGCAGTGCTGCATTGACGAAGGACACGGTCATAACCGTCGTTGCAGCCGAAGACTGCACGGCGACTGTCACGAGGGCGCCCGTGGCGACGCCGGAAAAGCGGTTGGTCGTCATCTTTCCCAGGAGGTGACGAAGTTGCGGTCCCGCCATTTTCTGCAGGGCTTCGCTCATCACCTTCATACCGTAGATGAGCAGGGCTATCGAGCCAAGTAATTTCAGGATAGTCAGCATATATCGCTAGTTGTTCTTTGCGCCTATCACGCTTTGTGAGATATTGATAATGAAGTCACCCATCTTCTCGAAGCAGTTGACAAGGTCCATATAGAATGATCCGGTCTCGTAGGGGTAGGTGGATTTCTCGATATTGGTGAGGTGCTCGTTGCGCAGGCGGTCGCGATACTCGTTGATGGCTTTCTCGGCCGCTTCCGCATTATTAATGTCGTTAAGCTCGACCAGCGGGGTGCTGAGGTTGTGGTCCATAGCTGCGAAGGCATCTTCCAGCAGGCCGACCATATGGTTCAGCCGCTCGAGCATCTTGTCGGTAAACTTGCCTTCGTGGTCCCACAGACGGGCCAGGATCTTGCCCACGGTCTCGCCGCTGTCGCCAAGCGACTCCATCTCGCCGATAATACGGTACAGTTCGCGCACGCGCGCCAGACCGCCGGTACTCAGTTCATTGCCGGACACAGCCTGCAGATAGGCCGCTATATCGCGTTCGATATTGTCCGTGAGGTCTTCGTACTGGACCAGTTTCTTGTCCACTTCCTCGAACTCCTTCATAGAGCCCGCATTGATGGCATCGCGGATGAAATCGAGGTCCTTGCGGCACACGCGGCCAAATTCGACCACCTCCAGCTTGGCGCTGTTCAGCGCAATATCGCCGGTAGCGAGCGTTCCCACACCCACGCCGATGTACTTGAGCCTGTAGGATTCGCCCGAATCGCCCTTTGCAGGCACCATCAGCGTCACAAGCTTCTCAAGCTGAGGGATGAACCAGACGAGGATCAAGGTGGTGATAACGTTGAATACGGTATGCAGCACGGCCACGCTGTACGGCAGGGAAGCCACAAGGTGCTCCTGAGTGGCCGGATCGGCGTCCGCGAAGCTTATCGTGACCGGGTTCGGGAAGCCCAGCGCGGCCACGGAAAGGCCTACCAGGTTCAGGAACGGGCGGAAGAACAGCAGCGCCAGGATCACTCCGAACAGGTTGAACAGGAAGTGCGCGCGCGCCGTACGCTTGGCGCTCATATTGGCCACTGCCGCAGCTATGTTGGAGGTCACCGTGGTTCCAAGGTTGCTGCCAAGGACCATAGCGGTAGCCATAGTGAACGGGATGTATCCCTGCGCGACGAGCAGCATAGTGATGGCGGTCGCCGTGGCGGAGCTCTGCAGCATCAGGGTGATGACTGCGCCGGCCAGCATAAAGAGGAAGATGCTGCCCACGCCGTGGCCGGAAAGGTTGCCCAGGAAGATGCGCACACCCTCATTGTCCAGCAGCGCGGACGAGGTCTCCTTCAGGATGGAAAGGCCGAGGAAGAGGAACGCGAAACCCATCAGGAACTCACCCAGGTTGGCATATTTCTTTATGCTCATCGCCACGAAAGCGAAAAACATAAGCGGGATGGCGATGGTCGCTATGCTCCAGCTGCCTCCGCCGAAGCTGAGGGCGAAGATCCAGGCCGTCACCGTGGTTCCGATGTTGGCGCCCATAATCACCGCGATTGCGTTCCCGAGCGCGAGCAGACCCGCGTTCACGAAGCTCACGATCATAAGCGTCGTGGCGGTCGAGCTCTGCACCATAGCGGTGACCACTATACCGGTCAGGATGCACTTGAAGTTGTTCGACGTCATCTTGGCCATAAACTGCCGCATACGGTTTCCGGCCATTTTCTGAAGGCCTCCGCTCATCAGCGACATTCCGTAGAGGAACATCGCGAGCGAGCCCAGGAGTTTTAAGATCTGCAATAACATATTATTTATTCCAGGTTAGTCTGAGTTTATATTCGTCTCCGTCGTAGACGCAGCCGTCGGACCATTCGCGGCCCTCTATTTCTTCGTAGTACTGCACCTCGGAGCCGGGGAGTATGAGCTTCGTCCCTTCGCAGGTCTGGATGGTGATGCAGTTTTTCTGGATACGGACCACTTTGTAGGAGAGGAAACCGATGAAGGGCAGGGAACCGAGCTTCACTTCATAATCGCTCTCAGTGTAATCCCAGTCCTTGTCCGAGCCGCCCACGCTCCACGACCTATGTCCGTGCAAGGCGTGTAGGATGATGGGGCTGTCCGGAGCCTCGGGCTCCTGGAACACGCCGTTAATGAACACGCCTTCCTGCAATATGCCGGATTTTCTGTTTTCGTAGCGGCCAAGGCCGTGCGCCAGTCCTTCGTGGAACTGGCCCTCGTAGCGCATACCTTCGTAGCTTGAGTCCTTGCGGCCGTAGAGGATGCCCTTGCCCTCGGGACGGTCGTTTTCGAGCGGACCTTCGTAGATCCAGGAACAACCGTAGTCGATATAACCGTCGGGCCAGACGTGGGCCTTCGTGTCGAAAACCGGAGCGAGGGGCATAGGGATTTCGAGCTCCGCGCCCGCAAGCTTATCGCGCTTCCACTCCTGGTCGTCAGTCAGTTTGCCGTTCTCCCAGTGCTCGGTGCGGAATTTCATAGTCGTGGCGTCGTGGACCGTGACGAATCCGTCGTAGGGCTTGAACCACTTCAGGTCGTCGCCGTAGTGGTCCATCGAATTGCCGTCGGGGAAGAGTACGCTTACCCGGGTCGCGGTTTTATAAGAAGAGCCGCCGTAATCGTTGGAGGTGTAGGAGCCGCCTTTCTGGACGACGGTGTACTCGCCGTCTTCTCCGCGGAGCTTAAGGGTTAAATTAAGGAATCCCTCGTCCGGTTCTTCGACAAAGTGCTCCAGAAGCTTCCATTTGCGTTTTGCCGGAGCCTTTTCGTCGGCGTACCATTCGACAACGTACGGCGCTTTTTCGTCCAGCACCAGCTCGAAGCCGTAGCGTTTGTTCCTTATGAACATCGCAATGCTGTCCGGTCCGTCGGGATGGTGGACGAGGAACTGGCCGTGAAGGGCGAAAAATGTTCCGTCGGAGGAGAAATCAATCCAGGCCTTCTCGATGAAGGAACCGTCAGCGAAATCGTAACGGCCGTCAGCCGCATAGGCCGGGCCGTCGATATGCGCGAAATTGAGGTGGAAATAACCGCGGAAGCGATCCCCGTTCGGGAATACAACTTCTCCTTCGCCTTTGGGGCCGCCCAGCTTTTCAAGGATTACGTCCTTGAACTGCCAGCCGCCCTTGTAAATCGGATCTTTGCTCTTTGCCATACGTTTTGTAAAGATAGTGAAAATCTCTAATTTTGCGTTACTATGATTACGGCTGAAGAGCAATATCGCGAAGATTTGACCGCCTGCCTTCTGGAGGTGGCCACAGGAGACGGATTTCTAAAAGGAACACTGCTTGATACCCCGGACCTGGACGAGGCCTGGCTGCGCTACGCCCCTTCCTTCTACGGCGATGCGGTGCGCGAATTCAACGGCTATCCGGAGTACTGCCTCGCCTGCGCGGGTTACCTGGGGATGGCGGTGGCGCTTCTGTGGGACAAAGACTGGGAGAAGTACAAGGAGACTCCGTACAGCTATTTCCAGGGCGAACGTCATTTCGACGATATGGACGACCACATCACGGACAACATCCTGAAAGAGCGCAAGCACAGCGTCGCCGCGATGATGGCCTGCTCCTCTGCGGCCTACAACTTCCTTATGAAATCCGGCGCCGAGCCGGGCACCGCCGAAGCCTACAGACTATTCCTCGTGAGCGTGGAGGTTATGTACAAAATAGGCGCCGCAATCGAGCTGCAGCGCCTTGGGTACAAATTCGAGGCCCTCAATTAAACTGTCAGTCTTCAATGAAATGTGGGGCGGTGTCCACATAAAGATGCCCGCCTGACGCTGCGGCTTCCTCCCGCAGCACGCGCACCGCAGTTACGTTGTCCACCAGACTATTGTCCAGAAGGCGCGGGGAGTCGTTCCAATCCAGCAGGGGATTGGGCAGGCCTGTGTAGTAGTCCGTCCGTTCCGAGGTAGCCAGATACTCGCTGACGGCGAGCCTGACCCTGCGCGACGCCCAGTCGCCGGCCCACTGGCCGTGGCTGTAGATAACCGCGCCGTCTTTTTCCAACGATTCCAGGTTATACCCCGAGAAATGGCAATCCAGGCCGGTCATTCCCCAGAAGAGGCTGCTTCCGCCGCTGGTCATCGAATATTCGAACACGGTGAGCAGTTCCTCATAGCTCAGGTCGTAGATGTAGGTGGTGTTGTCGAAGGGGAATATTTCGTAGACATTGGCCACCGTTATATCTCTTCTGGCATTGCCGTTCAGCGAGATCGAAGTGCGCACGCCGCCGCTGTTCACGAATGCGACGTCCGCCTCGCCGATACGGCGGATTATGTCGCACATCCAGTTCGCAATCGCTGATGCGCGGTTGCCGCTGCCCGCAAGATAATAGTTGGTAGCGTCCACGTCGATATATCCTATGACGTCGTTAAGCTGATGCGAGACGGCATCCACCGCTTCCTTCGAAAAGTCGAGTATAGTCTGGTCCAGTTGCGTTGAAGAATCGGGCACCTTGAAGGTCTTCAGATTCTCGACCCCCTCAAAAGAGAGGATTCCGTCTTCGCCCAGGACGAATTTCATATCAGCCGTGGCGTAGTGCTCGCAGTAGCGGCCGCCCTGCAGATAGGGGAGGCCCCAGTCGGTCCTTCCCGAAACGGTCTGATGGCTGTGGCCGCCGAGGACAAGGTCTATGGCGCTGCCCCTCCCGAGGTTCACGGCGGCTGCTTCGGCCGCGCCGTGGATAAGCATAATGGTGGCGTCGCACTGGCCGGTCATTTCAAGCTCGGAAGCGATGCTGTTCACATCAGCATAATTTTCTTTGATGGTGTACCCTGCATCCGTGAACTTAGATGCCATAATACTGCCGGCATAATTGATCGCATAGCCGATCACGCCTATCTTCACGGGGGTTGTATTGCCTTTCGAGTCCACTGCCTCTTTTTCCAGGATCACATAGTCCCTGGTGCAGGACACGCGCTCGCCGTTGCGATACAGATTGGCGCAGAGGACAGGCACTTCGTTGACATAATGCACGCCGCCACGGTCATAGTCGGGGAGAGTGGCGTCCGCATCGACGATGGTCTCGAGACCCCAGTCGAATTCGTGGTTGCCCACGGCCACGGCATCGTAGTCCATAAGATCGAAGGCCACATACAACGGCCAGCCGTCCTGCAGGTTGGAAATGCTCGCGCCCTGGTAGATGTCGCCGCCATCCAACAGCAGCCTGCGGTCTTTATTGTGCTCCACGTTGTTCGCCACGTACGCCAGACGGTAATGCACTCCGTCCGAGCCGGACTGGACGATATATCCGTGCATATCGGTCGTCTGCACCAGCGGCAGCACATATTCCCCGGGTACAGGCTCCCGGGGTTTCTCCTCAGGCTGTTCCGGTTCCTTCTGTTCCTGCTGTTCTTCAGGCTTCTCAGGATCAACCGTCACCGGCGTCAGCACCGGTTCGCAGGCGCTCCAAAGCAGCGCCAGTGCAACAATTATAAGCTTTAAACGTTTCATTTTCCGATGCAGGAAATAGTATAAATCTATAACTTATTATAAATAAGCATTTTACATTTTTGACCTTTTCATCTTTGTCCCCCTACTGTCCCCGAATTTATTGAGGCGTCCCCGAATGTTGGCGTGCTTTTGGCCTCGGGGGACAAAATATTAAGGGTGCGTCCCCCGGAGATCATTGTTTGTTTAAGATTTCTCTCGCCAGAGCATTCACGGCGTCAACATCAATGGGCTCTAGGATGATTTGTTCGGGCTCCAGATCCATGAGGAACTGCATGTAGTTGGGGAGCGTTAGAAGTTGTCCGTCGCGGCCGACATTGTAATCTCC
>JAFYIK010000268.1 GCA_017538685.1 Bacteroidales bacterium
GGTCCTTGTCGATGAGCCGGGCGACATTGCCGAGAGATTCGTGGTTTGTCACGAGGCCGATCTTGAGATTGTCGGTGCAGAGGAACATCAGCCCTTCCTCGGCTCCGAAACGGTCGATGAGAAATTCGGTGTGGCCGGGAAAACCGAAACCGAGGTCCGCAACGCTATGCTTGTTTATGGGGGCTGTCACCAGCGCATCTATCGTGCCTTCCTTCAGGTCTTTTACAGCTGCTTCCAATGCCTGGACTGCAGCTTTGGCCCCGGCCTCAGTGGGCTGTCCGGGCTCCACAGGAAGCTGGTCGGAAACGCAGTTGATTATGTTGAGGCGCTTGCCTCGCGCGTCTGCCGCGCTGTTGATGACGTTGGTGCTTATCTGTTCGGTCTCCGGTATCATCTTGCGATAGAGACCGAGAGTCCTGGAACTTCCATAAAGAACTGGAACGCACAAGTCCAGCATTCTTGAATCAGACAGGGCTTTTATGATGACTTCGTAGCCGACTCCGTTGGAATCTCCCTGAGTGATGCCGACAACTATTCTATGTGCCATAGTTTTATGCTATTAACTCAATTTTGAAGTGTGCAAAATTAATCATAATAGCGTAAATTTGCAAAACGATGGATGTCCTCGACAGCGATATAAAATACTTACCGTCAGTCGGTCCAAGGCGCGCAGAACTGTTCGGGAAAGAGCTCGGCATATTCACTTTCCGAGACCTTCTCTACTTTTTTCCCTTCCGCTATGTGGACCGTTCCCGCTTCTACGCCATCAGCGAAATCGATTCGGCTACTGCGTATATCCAGCTAAGGGGAACCATCACCGATATGCGTGTCGTCGGAGCCAAGAAGGGCAAGAGGCTGACAGCAGTCCTTGCAGACGGGACCGGCACCATCGAACTGGTGTTCTTCCAGGGAATAAAGTGGGTTTACGACCGGATAAAACCCGGCAGGGAATACATAGTATTCGGCAAGCCGTCTGTCTTCAACGGTGTGATCAATATGGTCCATCCCGAGATCGACGACGCGGCCTCGGCAAGGCCGGGCACGGGTGCGATGACCGGAGTGTATCCGAGCACCGAGCGTCTGAAGAACAGTATGATTACCAACAAGGTGATCGGCAAGCTCCAGGCTGCCGTGTGGGAGAAATGCGCCGACAGCATACGCGAGACGCTGCCGGCCTGGCTTATCGCCGACAAGGGGCTTTGCTCCCTGAAGGACGCCCTGCGCAACATTCATTTTCCGAAGGATGTCCAGTCGCTTGCCAGGGCCCAGAAGAGGCTGAAGTTCGAAGAACTGTTCTATCTTCAGCTCTCCCTTCTCAAGCAGAAGAACGTGAGGATGCGTGCTTCGGACGGCCTGGTGTTCAAGAGGTTGGGGAATGCGTTCAACGATACCTACAACAACCTGAAATTCCCCTTGACCGGTGCGCAGAAGCGCGTGCTCAAGGAGATAAGGGCCGACGTGACCAGCGGCCGCCAGATGAACCGTCTGCTCGAGGGCGACGTGGGAAGCGGCAAGACCCTGGTCGCTATCCTCTCGGCAATGCAGGCCATCGACAACGGCTATCAGGCCTGTATTATGGCACCGACCGAGGTTCTGGCCGAGCAGCACTACCGGGGCGTAGGCAAGTTCGTCGACACATCGAAGGTGAAGTGCGCACTGCTGACCGGCAGTACGAAGACCAAGGAACGCCGTGAAATCTATGCCGGCCTCGAGGACGGA
>JAFYIK010000027.1 GCA_017538685.1 Bacteroidales bacterium
CCTCCGCTTTCCATTTAGCTATCAGCGCCGGGATGAAGTAAATGCCAGGTTCGTCGGTGATGACATTCCCGGGAACAAGGCGGCGCGCCATACGGAGACTGCCCAGCCCGAGCTGGTCCGAACGTGACTGATCCTGGTCGTAGCCCACCAGATCCTCGCCATAGTCCTCCATATCGTGCACATCCAGGCCCATATTGTGTCCAAGGCCGTGCGGGCAGAACAGTCCGGCGTAGCCTGCGGCGACCATCTCGGCCGGGTCTCCCAGGACGAGCCCGAGCTCGCGAAGCCTGAGAAGCATATGCTCCATAGTCTTAATATGCACGTCGCGATACGCCACTCCCGGCCGCGTCAGTTCGAACGCGAGCTGGTTGCATTCGTAGACTATCTGGTACACCTCGCGCTGCTTCGATGTGAAACGCCCGCCGGTAGGGTAGGTGCGGGTGAAATCGGAAGCATAGTGATCGTTGCTCTCCAGACCGGCGTCAATCACGAGCAGCTTGCCAGGCTCGATCGGCAGATCGTGCGAATGGCAGTGGAACACCTCGCCGTGCTGGGTGAGGATGGTCTCGAAACTTACGCCCCAGCCCTTGCCGAGCGCAACGGCTTCCATATCGCCGACTATCCTCTGCTCAATCACCCCTGGCTTGATGCCCTTACGGCCGATTGTGTGCATCTCCTGGCCAAGCACGCACGCGGCGTCCAGCAGCGCAATCTCCTCGGCGTCCTTCACCAGACGCATCTTTACGAGCGCGCGGACAAGCGGTTCGGAAGCGCGGGGGCAGCCCTTCTTTCCGGCGCGGAAAGCCTCTGAAGGTTTGAATCCCAGCAGCTCGCCAAGCACCACGGCGTTGTACCAGCGCGACGCGGGCACGAAATGCACCGGGCGGCCTTTAAGCGCGGAGGCCAGAGCTCCGTAGTGGGCGGTCTTGGAAATTCCGCTCGACGCAGCGTGGTCCGCGATCGAGGGGGTCGGCCCGTTCCAGATTATGTCGTCTATGTCGCAGTCGTCGCCGAACAGCGTCGTCTCACCGCTCTCCAGGTCGATGGTGGCGGCCAGACGCGGCTCGTCGATGCCGAACAGGTACAGCCAAGTGCTGTCCTGCCTCCATTTGTAACAGCATTCCTGATACTGGGCCGCCGAAGCGACGTTACCGATGAAGAGAGCCACGCCTTTTTCGCCCTTAAGAAGGCGAAGCAGTTCCGCGCGGCGGCGCATATATGTGTCCTTACTAAGCATAATCCTGCATTTTGATCCGAATACAAATATAACAATTTAGGGCGTATCTATGCGGAAGATACCGGAGGGAGGGTGATAAAAGAGTCCGAAAAAATTATTAAATTGCAACACTATAACGATTAACCAACAATTAACAATTCAACATTATGAGAGGACCATCAACATTCGAAGACCTTGCTGCCGTCATCGCAGTGTGTCTTGCAACGGCCCGTGAAGACGGAAACTTTGAAGAGATCGAGTTCAAGGCAATACTGGACGGACTCAGGGCGCAGTATAATTTCGAAGGACGCGACGACCTTCTCGCGGACTATATCAAGTATGCCGATCAAATGGATCTCAACGAAGCAGTCGAGCGCATCAAGAGGTTCGATGCGGACGAGAAGCAGTTTGCCTCCGATATGCTCTTTATGGTGATCGCATCGGACGGCAAGCTCGACCCTACGGAGGAGGAGATCTACAAAGGAATGATCGACGTGTGCGGACTTCCGCTTTTCACAGGCGCAGCCCAGCTTTAAAGAGTTATGACAGTCACATTCGAAACCCTCGGCGCGATCTACAGAATCGCAAAGTACTTCATTTTCGTCGACGGCGAACTCACGGAAGAGGAAGTAAAACCCATCTTCGACTGGTTCCAGACTTTCCCGGACATAGACAAGGAAAAACTGGACTACATAATAGATCTCGGCGAGAATAAGATTACTGACGAGCGTGCGATCGAGCTTATCTCGAAACTCGAGCCGGACGGAAAGCAGCAGATGTCCAATCTCTTTGCGAAGATAATCTGCGCTGACGGAGAACTCACTGAAGGTGAGAAGAATATGTTCTTCAAGGTGCAGGATCTTTGCGGTCTTCCCGATCCCGTAAGCGAAGGCGCGCAGGAGGAGGAAGCCCCCGAAGAGCCGGCAGAAGAAGAGGACGACGATGATTCGATCATCCCGGCCTTCCTCGTGGCCACCTGCCAGGGAATAGTCACCGTCAAGCAGAGCGAGAATGAAAACTGGAGGGAGCTCGAAGACGACCTGTCGTCGTGGATAGGCGCCAACGGAATTGAGATCGTGCGTTTCACCCCGGCTCTCAACCAACTCTCTGAAGATCTGCGCCTGAATGAGCGTCACCTTGTGTTTATGCTGGACCGCAACCCAGGTTTCAAAACCCGCGGAGACAATATGACCGCCAGCATCCTCTATGGCAGGGGCTATCCCATCTACGGTGACATCATTTTCGGCCTGGAGACAGATAAGGGATACGAAATCGAAGGAGTCCGCTCCAGGTCGCTTCTTGTCGAGATCTTCGAGAAGGTGAACGCCGCTGTGAACGGCCTGCTGAGAGTGCAGCAATAAAATGGACGAAAAAGTCAGGACTCGCGAACGAACCAAGGCTTCGGTCGCGACCGCGACGGCGGCAAACTCCGGGCCCTCCGTAAACGAGGGCTCGGGAGTCTGCCCGCACTGCGGCGCGACGATAGAAGAAGGCCTCGAATTCTGCCCCGTCTGCGGAGCGAAGCTGGTGGATTACTGCACTTTCTGCGGCGCCACGATGCGGCCGGACGACATAGACTGCCCGGAGTGCGGAATGCCCGCTGAAGGCGTGATCTGCCCCAGCTGCCACACCCGTAATCACCGTGCTTTCTGCGGGCAGTGCGGCCAGCCGCTTTCCCGCGCCGCGCGCATCGCCGTGGACAGGGCCAAACGCGAACCTGCGGTCCAGCAAGCTGCGAAAGCCCTGATGCGCATCGCCGAGCTCGAAGCGGAGCTGGACGGTGCGGAACCGGAGCCTGGAGAGGAAACGCTCGAGCCCACGGAGGGCGAACTCCGTATGCGCGAGCTGATGGGCAAGGTCGGGTTCAAGCCCGCCGAGCTTCCTGTGTCCGGGCGCCCGGACACCAAGCGCAGCCGCGCCGAGATTCTGGCCGAGTACCAGAAAGCGGTGGAGGATGCGAACAAAGCTATGGAAGAGATGCTGCCGCCGGCAGGGATGACTCCGCAGGAGCAGCGCAATTATTACACGGCCCGCAAGGTGGCCGTGATGGAGACCGTGCAGGAAAGCTGGCGCGGTATCCCGATGCGGGAGTCGATGGCCTGGGAGTGCAACTACTGCCACGTCCTGCACAACAACCCGCACGAATGTGCCAAGCCCGGCCTTGGCGGCAGGTGGGTGCCCTGCACTCAGTGTGAAGTCGTGAGGAGCGGCGGGCAGATCTTCACCACCAACGTCGAACGCAAAGTCTATAAACGTGTGTGAGTATGGCAGAAGAGCCCCAGAAAACCCAGTCGATCCAGAAGACTCTGGCGGCCATCCAGAAGACGGTGGCTATCCAGAAGACGGCGGCGGCGCTGAGCAGGCCGGGAGAGCCGCTCAAGCCCTCCGTCTCCGCGCACAAACCCGGAGAGGAGGTCACCGTCGGCGGAAAGACCTACAAAATCGAGAAGGTCCTGGGAAGCGGCTCCGAGGGAGACCTGTATGTGGTCACCGACGGCTCACGCCGCTACGCTCTAAAACTCTGCCACGAAGGCTATAATACCAACAAACAGGTTCTTCAGCGCCTGGAAAAGCTGAAGGGAAGGGGGTACATAGTAGACATCTTAGACTACGGCGACGATTACGAGCTGATGGAGTATGTTCCTGAGGGCAACGCTGCCGCCGCAGGCCTTAAAGGGAACGCGGAAGCGATACTCGCGATAACCCTCAAGATCGCCATCGTCCTTGACGAGATGCACAAGGCGGGCGTGTTGCATAAAGACGTAAAGCCCGCAAACATCCTCATTCGCCGGAAAGACGACTGGGACACGGTCCTGTGCGATTTCGGCATCGCGGATGAGATCAACTCCCGCGGCACCTGCATCACCAACCAGGTCCGTACCCCCATCTATGCCGCACCGGAGGTTTACACTGACACCGTCACACTTCCCGAGGGAGTTTTCATCGAGCTCTCGCCAAAAGCGGATTTCTACTCGCTGGGTATGACCATACTCTCGCTCTGGATGGGAGAGGGGGCGTTCGGAGCCAGGGAGGCCGAGCTCGCGCTCGACAAGAAAAAGGGCCGCATAGTCATCCCGGCCGATATGCCTGACCCGCTCGCGAAGATATGCCGCGGCCTGCTGATTCAGAACCCCGCCAAGCGCTGGGATTACCCGGAGATAGAGCGGACGATGGACGGCGAGGACGTGCCAGTGGAGGAAGACGCCATCAACGAAGACCTGAACATAACCTACAACGCTTCGAAGCGTCAGATCGCGAACACCCCGCAAGAGTTGGCTATGCTTATGCTCGAGGACGAAAGCGACCTGGCGGTCAAATACCTTTACCGCGGCCAGGTGGAGCGCTGGCTCAAACCCTACCCCGAGCTCGCGCTTGAAGTGCAGGACATAGTGGAAAAGCGCTACCCGCAGGACCAGAGTACCGGCCTGTTCGCCACCATCTTCCTGCTGGACCCCACGATCCCGTTCCCCCTGAGCGGATATTCCAGGACCACTGGCGCGACGACGGCCGCGAGCGCGGTCACCCTGAAGGACGTCAGCAATTACTGTAACGATTCGCATCCGGATGAAGAGACTGTCAGCCGTCTCTGCCAGGATGTTTTCAAGGAATGGGTGCGCGTGCGCAGCGCCTCGATAGCGGACAGTTTTCCTCCCTCGCGCGACACTATGGACGTGTTTATGCTCCGCGTGCAGCTTCTCGACCCGCTCTCGGACATAAACCTGATAAACAACCCTTCCGACCCCGACTACGCGATGACGCAGGAGGGCCTGGGCCGTCTGTTCAACAAAATCTACAACGCCTACTGGACCAACGGCGGGTCCCTGGACACCTTCCGTAAGGAGTGGCCGAAGCAGAAGAACGCCCCGCTGAACGGCAGGATTATGCTGGAGACGGTGGTGAACGTGGTCTGTAACTTTCTTCAGCCGGAGGACTATCACTATGTCACCGACTTTATGGACACCAAAGGCGACCGCTTCCGCAGGCAGCGTTCTTGGTTCGTCTACTGCACCGACCGCAATTCTGACGACTACCGCAAGAAATGCGGCCCGAAGGACGATACCTTCAGGGTGCAGGCGGCGTGGATGAAAGTCATCAAGGGCTTCGGCGTCTCTCCTGAACTCCAGCTCCAAAGCGGAGCGACAGTGAAAACAAGGTCCGCGCTTTTCTCGCATTCTTCGAGGACACTGCGCAAGGAATACAACGACGGCGGTCTGAGGGGTTTCCTGGCAGTCTGCCATCAGGAGGACCCCAATGCCGACCTCAAGCCCCAGTTCGCCTACGAACGTCTGCTGAAAGACTATCTCGACGACCTTCGCAGGATAGACGACACGCTCCGGCCGGTGACCCGTTTCGACTATGCGGAAAAAGAGGCGGATAAGATACTTTCCTCAGGCAAAAGGCAGATAGGCGTACTCAATTTCAGGAGCGTGCTGCAGATTGTCCTCGCCGTTCTGTTCGGAGTGCTTCCTCTGCTGCTGATGCTCACAGTGAGCGTGTTCTCGATAGTCGAACATCCCGTCCTGGAAGTAAGCTACCGCTGGGCTGAAAAAGTCGGCTGGGTGCTTGGAATAGTGATAGCGGGAGGCATATTCTTTATGATGGACACGGACGGCTGCCTGATTCCGGCGATTGGCGGAATAGTGGGCGCATTCGTGCTGACCGCGGCATTCCGGTTCTTCGGGCAGTTCATCCTCTACATCTACTCCGCGCTTCTCATCGCTATGCTGGTGCTCCTTTGCATCAAGGTGGTGTTCTTCCGCAGTCCTTTCGCGAAAGACGCGCGCAAATTCACCAAGCCAGGCTTCGACGAAAAGGTGCTCGAGCCGCTCTATTATGCCTTCTCGAACGACACTTCCTTCGATTCTTCCCTCAACGGAGCCTTCAGCGACAACGACATCACCTGGTGGAAAGACGACCTCAAGGTCCGCGGAAAACGTTTGCTCATATTTGAGGGCGCGGTGCTGATACTCGCCATTTTCAGCGCCTTCCTCCCGAAGAGCGAACGTTTCGAAAAATACACGAATCCCGTGGTGGAGAAGACCACCACCGTCGAAAAAAAGGTTGAAGACAAAGTGAAGTCTGCCACCAAGACGAAAACCCCGGAGAAACAACCCGAGAAAAAGGCTGCCCCCGCCCCCCAGCCGAAGAAACAGGAACCGGTGAAGAAGGCCGAGGCCCCTGTGACCCCGGAGCAGGATCGTTCTAATCCGACCGTGGTGAAGACCGTAAAGGCGGAAGACTTTTTCAAGACGAAGGGTAAAGAATTAAATTCCGAAACACAATGATTTGCACACATTGCGGAAAAGAAAACAGGCCTGAAGCGAAGTTCTGCCGTTTTTGCGGCACGGCTCTCGCGGGCGAGTCGACTCAGAAGGGCCTGATAGGCAAAGACAGCATAGTCGATGAACTGGACAGGCTGGACGAAAAGCTCCGTGTCGCGAAGATAGTCACCGCGGGCGGCGCGAGGATGGGTATGGACTGCCTTGTGCTCGGCGACTCCGGCAGCGGCAAGCATTTCATCGCGCACCTCGTTGCTGACAAGATCCGCGAGAGCGGGGTGGTGAAGCAGGCTGCGAAAGAGGTGGACGCTGCGGACTGGGCCGAGTTCGCCGGCGACTTCGACAAAAACATAGCTGCGCTGAAAGACGGTATCCTCCTGATCACTAACGCGCAGAAGCTGCTGCCCACATCGAAAGCCTCCGAAGTGAACCAGTTGGACAAGCTCTTCCACCGTATGCGCAATGTGGAGGGAGCTCCGATTGTGATCCTCTGCGGCGACCACAACGACCTCGCGAACTTTCTCGAGAACAACAAAGACGTCCACCGTCTGTTCGAATTCGATTTCAGGCTCGGCGCTTTCGGTCTCAAGGACCTCACGGACCTGACCCTGGATCTCCTGAAGAACAAATACAAGATAGACTTCTCTGACAATCTCCCGAAGAAGCTGAACGCCCATTTCGCGTGGTTTATGCGCCAGACCAATCTCGGCCACACCAACGGCCATCTTTCCGAGATGGTGGCCGAGAGCCTCTACGTGAAAGCAATGTCGCGCGGCGGCAAGATGGTGGAGCCCCAGGACATCGACACTTCCGAGTGCTTCATCCCTAAGACCGAAGAGCAGATACTCGCCGAGCTGGACAATTACATAGGCCTGCAGAGCGTCAAAGACGAGATCAAAGCCATCATACGCAACGTCAAGGCGAAGAAGGAAAATGGAGTGAAGGACAAACTCATCACGGACCATTTCATCTTCACGGGCAACCCTGGCACCGGCAAGACCACCTTCGCGCGCAAGTTCGGCGAGGTGCTCAACGCCGTGGGCGCCCTGCCAACCGGCCAGTTCGTGGAAATATCGGGCAAAGACTTCATCGGCCGCTACCTCGGCGATTCGGAGGACAATGTCAAGAAATACGTGAACAAAGCAATGGGCGGCGTACTCTTCATCGACGAGGCCTACGCGCTCAACACTTCCTATGGCGACGGCCACGCCGGCTACGGCGGGGACGCGGTTAACACCCTCCTCACCCTGCTGGAGAACCGCAAGGGCGAGTTCGTCTGCATAATGGCGGGCTACACGAAGGAGATGGGCGACTTCGTCCGTATGAACCCCGGCCTGCCGCGGCGCCTGAATGTGACCATAGAATTCCCGGACTACAGCGCCCGCGAGCTTGAGCAGCTCTTCCGCTTGCGCCTGGCGCATAACGACGAAAACGTCACCTTCACCCTCGATTCGAAGGCCGAGGAAATGCTGCCGAAGGTCTTCGACCGTATGTGGCTCAAGCGCGGCGACACCTTCGGCAATGCCGGCGAGGTCCGTAACCTATTCGACCTGGCGGTCAAGCGGCACCGCCTCCGCGGCGCTCAGGACTGCATCCTCTCGTATGCGGACATAGTGGGCGAGGATGCCACCGAAGAGATCTCGGTCGAGGACATAATGAAGGAACTCGACGGCCTCGTGGGAATGACCCAGGTCAAGGAGACCATACGCCGCATCGCGGGCGAAATTGCCACCCAGAAGCGCCTGATAGAGATGGGCGAGGCCTCTGAAGGCCTGACCAAATACAACTTCGTCATCACCGGTAATCCGGGAACGGGTAAAACCACCGTCGCGCGCATCTTCGGAAAGATTTTCAAGGCGCTCGGCGTGACCGCTTCGGACAGGGTGGTGGAGAAGAAACCGGAGAACATAATCTCCAAGTTCGTGAACGAGAGCTCGGAGAAGATGAACGATGCCATCAACGAAGCGATGGGCTGCGTACTCTTCCTGGATGAAGCCTATGGCCTCGATCCGATGGATTCACGGGCCAGAGCACCAGTTCGGAGGGCCGTGATGCAGTCCGCACTCTGATGGCGCGTATGGAAAACGAAGCCGGCAAGTTCGTGGTGATCTGCGCCGGCTACCCGAAGGAAATGGAGACCTTTATGAACTCCAACCCCGGACTCAAGAGGCGCTTCTCGCATTTTATGCATATCGACGATTACACCGCCGAAGAGCTTCTCGAGATCTACGAGCGCGCGGCGAAGGCGAAGAAATACGACTTCACTTTCGCGGACGATGCAGTAAGGATGAAGGCCCTGAAGATGTTCCAGAGTATGGTGGCGATGAAGGACGACAAGTTCGGCAACGCCGGCGAAGCCATCAAGATGGTGGCGGAGACCAAGACCAACATCAACAACCGCATCGATGCAGCTCCCTACGAGAAATGGACTCCGGAGTTCCTGCATTCCGCATACCTGGAGGATATTCCGTTCACGGAGCCGGAGAAGATATCCGTGGACGAATGCCTCGCTGAACTGAACGAACTGGTCGGCCTCGAGGGCGTGAAGACGGCGCTGACGAAGCTGGCTCACACCATCAACAACGAGATAGAGACCGCGCGGCTGGAGAACCGCAGGCCGGAAATCCCGCTCGGGCATTACCTCTTCCTCGGCAACCCTGGCACGGGCAAGACCACTGTCGCGCGCCTTATGGGCAAGATACTGTATTCGATGGGCGCGCTGCCCAGCCCCACCGTCGTGGAGGTGGACAAGACCAAGCTGGTCGGGCGCGTGATGGGCGACACCGAAGCGATCACTCAGCACATAATCGACACCGCTATGGGCGGCATCCTCTTTATCGACGAGGCCTACCAGCTTGCGGACGGCGGCTACGGTTCGCTGGCCCTGCAGACCCTCGTGAAGCGCCTGGAGGACGACCGGGGCAAGTTCGTTTGCATAGCCGCAGGCTATACCTACGAAATGCAGGCGTTCATCGCCGGGAACAGCGGCTTCGAAAGCCGTTTCCCTGAGCGCAACCGCATCTTTTTCGAAGACTACACCCCCGACGAGCTGTTCCAGATCTTTATGATCTATGCCCGCAAGGGAGGATATATGCTGGATCCTCGGGCGGAGAATGCCGTGCGCGGAAAGCTTACCATACTCTACAACAACCGCGGAAGGACCTTCGGAAACGGCCGCGACGCGCGCAACCTCTTCGACGAAGTGAAGAGTAACCTGGCGGCGCGCCTGGCCGAAGAAGGCCGCCCGCACACCCCCGAAGAACGTAAAACCATCAAGAGGGAGGACGTTTTATGATACAGTGCCCCGAATGCAGAAGTCTGATTCCGGACGACAGCGCTTTCTGCGACCAGTGCGGAAAGGAATTGAAGTGGTGCCCCGAATGCCATCGCCCCAAACGCGGAACTGAGTGTCCCGTGTGTGGAAGCATTTTAGTCCCCGGAACGAAATTTCTTTCTGGTGGCGGGGATGGGGTTACCCCTGAAACCCGTGCCACCCTCGGCACCGTAAGAGGGGGGACCGCGTCAGCGGTGGGGTCGAGCGAATGCGAGACGGTTTCAGCGGCAACCCCATCCTCGCTGACATTAGTCGGCAACGGATGGAAATTGGTGTTGCGCGAGGGCGCGTTCGGTCGTGTCGGTGGAGTATGGCCCGAGCTGGGAACGTGTCCGTATGTGTCAGGTAACCACGGCCGCATAGGGAAGACGGCGAGCGGGTGGACGATTACGGACGTTGGATCCACGAATGGAACGTACATCAACGGGCAGCGAATCGCCGTGGGGGCTCCGACCCCGCTGAAGAAGGGCGACGCGGTCCGAATAGCAACTCTTGATTTCACGGTAGAATGAGACTGGACATCCAGGCGCTGTGCCATAAGGGCCTTGTGCGGGACGGCAACGAAGACGCCGTGTCCGTGGGCGGCCTGTTCCTTCGCGACGACTCCGCAGCGCTCACCGTGGACACTCCGGAAGACGGTTTCTTCTACCTTCTGGTGTCCGACGGTATGGGCGGCCACGAAGCCGGCGAGGAGGCGAGCGAATTCGCCCTCAATGAGATCAAGGAGCAGCTGAACCTGCATCAGATCCGGCCGGACAGCTTCGAGGACGACATCCGCGAGGCGGCCCGCTACATCACGTATAAGCTGAATGGTTTCGCCGCCGAGCGCGGTCAGGCCTACCCTATGGGCTGCACCCTTACGGGCGTCGTCTGGCACTACGGCCGCACGTGGCTCGTCAATGCCGGCGACAGCCGCACCTACCGCCTGCGCGGCGGCCTGCTCCGTCAGCTCACCACCGACGAGACCGAGCGTGGTCTGACCGGCGACCCCGCAGCGGACAAGCGCCTCCTCAACTGCCTGGGCGGAGGCTCCGAAGGGAGGTTGGTCGTGGATGACATAGCCGGCAAGCTCCTTCCGGGCGACGTTCTGCTGATCTGCTCCGACGGACTGTGCGATATGGTCTCCGACGAAGACATAGAGCGCACCCTTTCCGAAGGCGGTCAGGCAAAAGACCTTCTCCGTATGGCCTGCGAGGCCGGAGGGGTCGACAACATATCGATAATAATCACTAAAATCTCATAATTATGCAACTCAATCCCGAAATCAGTTTGGAGAAAGCCCTTGCGGGCCAGATCTACGACGCCCTTCAGGGCGACGTGGTGAAATTCGTGCTCAAGCACGCGGAATACAGCACGGACAGCGACAACTACTGGCGCAGCAAGATGGAAGGCCACTGTATGAAGGCCGACGAGAATCTGCTCGGAAGTTTCTATAAGCTCTGCCACGAAGTCCAGGACAAACTTGGATTCAAAGAGGAAGTGGATTACTTTGTGACCGGTGATTCCACCATCAACGCCTTCTCGATTGCGGCGGAAGGAGACCAGCCCCATATCATCAACGTGAACTCAGAGCTCTTCAACCTTATGAGCGAGGATGAGCTCCGCTTCGTCATCGGCCACGAACTGGGCCATCTCATCAACAAAGACACCGAGCTCAGGCGCCTGATCTACTTCGTCTATCCGCCTCAGAGCGTGATACCTCCGGTCACTCTTCAGTACAAGATCCATCTTCACGACAACCTCGCCGAGCTGGTCGCCGACCGCTATGGTTACCTCGCCTGCGAGAACCTCGGTGCGTGCGTGACCGCGTTCTTCAAGATGGCTTCGGGCCTCGATCTCGAGAGGATGCAGGTGGGTATCGGCGATCTGCTGATAGACAACAGCAAGCATCTTGATTACTTCCTTCGCGGCGGCGGAATGAGCCACTACGACCACCCGGTAAACCCCATCCGCGTGCAGGCCATCAACCTTTTTGCGAACGCCGAGAACCAGGTGCAGCTTGACAAGGGTATGGACGAGCTCATCCAGATACTGCTGAAAGTGGGCAATCGCCCTATCGACGGCCCTATGTCGGTGTTCATCGCCACCGCAGGCATCATTGCTGCGAACGTGGACGGCAATGTGACGAAAGAAGAGTATGAGCACGTGGTGAAAAGCCTCTCGAACGCCAACATCTTCCCGAAGGCATTCCTCGCGGACATCCTGAAGAAGGATGTGGACGCGCTCTTCGAGCAGTCAGTGAACCAGATACTCCAGTACGACCCGTCGTTGAAGCCTGCGCTTCTGGATTATATCGTGGGAGTCGTCATCGCGGACAAGGACATCGCGGAGAAGGAAGTCAACTTCATCTACCACATCGGACAGCAGCTCGGGCTTTCCATCAAGGAGATCTCGATGGTCTTCGCTGAAAAAGTCCAGCAGAGCTACGTCCCCTCAATCGACGCTATCAGCTAGGCCGAATATAGCCAGGCTTTGACTTTATCGAACCGGCGGGCCTTCAGCTCTGCCGGTTTTATCATAAAGCAGAGCATTCCGCAGTCGAAGAAGCGCAGGCCCCAGTCGTCGTTCTCGTCAATCTGCAGAAGAGGTACGAGCCCAGGCATCGCCTCGCGCACCTCTTCGAGGAGCGGCCCACCCAAAAGCTGGGTGTAAGAATCGCCTTCATTGCTGAAAATAATTCTTTCCGGTGCGGGGCAGGCGGGGATTTCCTCTTCCTCGTCGTAGAAGAGAGTGTGCGTGTTAAGTCCCTCGCTGACAGGAGAGTACAGCACCTTGAAAAAATCTTTCGGCCATTCGCCCATTCCGGGTGCGGTGAAGGCATCCAGGTCGCCGAGGAAATAGTCCAGCGCTCCGAAGAAGTACAGCATTCCTTCGTGCGGAAGCAACCCTTCCGGATCGAGTCCAGCGAGGTCCGCGCACTTTATCTGGCAGATGAAGGTCAGCGGGTCGTCGAAGACCTCGCCTTCATCTTCGGCCTGCACCGTCGGCCAATCCAACTCATCCGGAAGGTCCGGGAAGCCCCACCATTTGCTTTCGCCGTAGAGGACGTCCTCCGACGGCTCGGTTTTGATCTTTATCATACTATCTTCTCGCCGTTGATAATGAAAGGAATATTCTTGACGATAATGGTGTCTTTGTCTGCCTCTTCGGCAATCTCCTCGAACGGCGCGATGTCCAGGTGGATAAACTCCTTCGTCTTCAGTTCCTTGAAGTTCGAACGGTCGGCGCGCACTGAAGCGGGCGCTGCGCAGTAGCCCATAAACAGCACGGAAAGCATCCAGCGGCGATGCTCCACTTCGGAAAGCGATTCAAGCACATCGGCGGCCAGGGCGTCCACGGACTGGCGGGTGGGCTCGATGCCGAAAGCGCGGAGCTTCAGCGGGATCGAGTTCGCGCTGGCGATGCTGGAGAGTTTGTGCGCGAACGGCAGCCGGGCCCACGCCTCGTCCGGGGTCGCGCTTCCGCCGCCGTATTTCAGGTCGTACAGGTAATTCACCCTCTTTCCGCGGAGCGAGCGGCGGAGGAACAGCGCGTCGCTGTCTTCGGAGGCCTCGCCGAAACTTGTCAGCGCACCGTACTGCCCGCTCGCGAGCGCGGCGTGAAGCACCTCCGGGTGGTCGTTCTGGTACACGGCCACGGGCACCCGGCCCTTGTACACGGCCTTCGGCAGATGCAGCGCAGCCGAGATTCCGGCCGCCGCGTCTTCGTAGCACAGCACCATCACCAGCTTCTGCTTCGGATCGGCCGCCCATTTCTCAAGCTGCCCGCGTACGAGTTCGGAGGACAGGTGGCTGTCTATGAACTCCCATTCCACGTCCAGGAAATCGCCGTAGCCGTTTTTCGGCACGTAGCCGGTCCGGCCGACGGGGGATATGTAAATGTAGTGCGAAAGGTCGAACAGGCTCTGGTGGTTCGAGACGTAATTGTCCATCTTCTCCTGCATGCCGGGGTCCACGAAGGAGATGACGGTCCGGCCGCCCTTCGGGAAATGGCAGATCTGCGCGGCCACACTCGCGATCGAACGGGCGGTGCGGGTGAAACCGGCGATCACTACGTGCAGCGCCTCGCCGTCTTCCGGCACCGGCAGGAAGTCCGTGTCCACGAGCAGCTGCTCCGCGAGGTAATCGCTTGCATTGATTATTTCAACCTGCAGGCGCGAGCCTTTCTCGCCCGGGAGATAGTTGAACACATCCATGCTCGAATGCATCTCGAGCGTCACGAAGCAGGGGATGGCGGGACCGTCGCCGGCGCAAAGCGCGCGCAGCAGCCCTGTCGCGGAGACGCTCACCGAGTCGTGGGCCTCCTCATCGTCTTCGCCGATGAGGTAGATCTGGCTCGCGGCCGGCACGCACGCGCTGCGCAGATCGTCTTCGTTGTCACGCTCGCCGCGGTACCAGATCACCCGTGAG
>JAFYIK010000269.1 GCA_017538685.1 Bacteroidales bacterium
AACGACGACTATCTGTTCTTCCGCCACGAGTTCGAGAACGCGGGCGCCCTGGACAGGATCGTGTCCTTCGTGAACACCACGGAAGAGCCCCCGGTAGAGCGCCTGCTCATCCCGGATATGACGCTCGCGGCCGCAGAGTACTTCGCCGTGGACAAGAACGAGAAGGTGCTCGTGCTCCTCACGGATATGACGCTTTATGCCGACGCCCTTTCGATCGTGTCCAACCGTATGGACCAGATCCCTTCCAAGGACTCGATGCCCGGTTCGCTGTACTCTGACCTCGCGAAGATCTACGAAAAGGCCGTGCAGCTGCCTTCAGGCGGTTCGATCACCATCATCGCGGTGACGACCCTGAACGACGGCGACATCACCCACGCTATCCCGGACAACACCGGATACATTACCGAAGGCCAGCTGTACCTCCGCGCCGACACCGATTCGGGAAAGGTCATCGTGGACCCGTTCCGTTCGCTGTCGCGACTCAAGCAGCTCGTGCAAGGCAAGAAGACCCGCGAGGACCACTCCCAGGTGATGAACGCCGGAGTGCGCCTTTACGCTGACGCCCAGAACGCGAAGACCAAGCTCGAGAACGGTTTCGACCTTTCCGACTACGATCTCCGCTGCCTGGATTTCGCGAAGGAATACGCAACCCGCCTGCTCTCCATCGACGTGAACATCAAGATCGAAGAGATGCTCGACACGGCGTGGGAGCTGTTCGGCAAATACTTCAAACCCGAAGAGACAGGCCTCAAGCAGGCTATGATAGATAAATACTGGAAAGCCTGATGGCAATCAAGTTTCAATACAACAAGACTTCCCTGACCAGTCTCGGCAAGCAGCTGAAGGTCCGGCAGAAGGCCCTCCCTACCCTTAAGAACAAGGAGTCGGCCCTCAGGATCAGCGTGATGGCTGCCAAGGCGGAGGCGGAAAGGCTGGAGACCGAAGTCACCGCAGCCCTTGCGAAGTACGACTACCTCGCGGCGCTGTGGAACGAGTTCGAGCCAGGCCTTATCCGCATAGTGGACATCAAGCTCAGCACCGTGAAGGTGGCCGGAGTGAAGATTCCCGCCCTGGACGACATCGAGTACGAGCTCAAGCCGTTCAACGCCTTTGTGAAGCCTGCGTGGTATGCGGACGGTGTGCAGATCCTCAAGGACATCACCCGCCTGGGCATCACCTCGGAGATCTACGAGCAGAGGCGCAAGATCCTGGACTACCAGCGCAAGAAGACCACCCAGAAGGTGAATCTCTACGAAAAGGTGCAGATACCGGGCTATCAGGAGGCCATACGTAAGATCAAGCGTTATATGGAAGACGAGGAGAACCTCAGCAAGGCTTCTTCGAAGATAGTCAAGACACGTCACGCTGCAGAAGAAGAGGAGGGCGCCGTATGATCACTCCGATGACACGCTACGACTTCATCCTGCTGAGCAGCGGGACTGAAGCTTTCCTCGAAAAGATCCAGAGCCTGGGAGTGGTGGACATCACCCGCTCCGTGAAGCCCGTGGACAGCACTTCCGCAGCCCTTCTGGAGAAGATCACTTCCCTTAAGGCGGAGATTTCCGACATAGAGAAGGGGTCTGACGCGCATCTCGCGTCGCTTCTCGCCCGCAGGTCGGAGCTCGAGAAAGAAGCGCTGAACGTGGAAATATGGGGTTCGTTCGACTCCGACGCAATCGCAGACCTTGAGTCCAAGGGCCTCAAGCTCAGCTTCTACAGCGTTCCCACCAAGAAGTTCGATCCCGAGTGGGAGCAGCAGCAGGCTCTTCAGATAGTGGCGGAAAAGAAAGGCTTCACCTATTTCACTGTGGTCAATGCTTCCGACTTCCCTCTCAAGGCCCTCCCGGCTCCTTCGAGGAGCAGCGAGGCCGTGCGCGCGGAGATCGAGGGGCTGGACGCGCAGATCGAGGCGTACCGCCAGACTCTGGCAGGCCGCTGTTCGGAGCTGCCCGCCCTCAAAGCGCGCCTCGCCGAGCTGTCTTCCGAACTGGACCGTTATCTTGCCGGAGCAGCGGTGGAAAGCGCTGCCGAAGACCACCTCACAGTGGTCACGGGATTCGCTCCGACCGAGAACGACGCTGCCCTGAGGACTGAGTTCGACAAGCTGGAAGCGTTCTACACTTCGGCTGACGCGGCGCTTGAGGATAATCCTCCTATTAAGCTGAAGAACAATAAGTTCGTGCAGATGTTCGAGGTCCTCACCGATATGTACGGCCGTCCGGCCTACAACGGTTTCGACCCCACTCCTTATATCAGCATCTTCTTCCTGCTGTTCTTCGCTATGTGTATGGGCGACGCCGGCTACGGCATCATCCTCATCCTCATCGGACTTCTGCTCAGGAAGGCGAAGGGCTTCGCCTCGCTCGCGCCGCTCGTGGTCACCCTCGGATGCGCGACCGTGGTCGTGGGCTTCCTCTTCCACACCTTCTTCTCTATGGATATCAGCACCTGGGCGGTTATTCCTGATGCGCTGAAGGGCATTATGGTCCCCGCGAAGGTCGCGACTTACGACGGCACTATGGTGCTCGCGCTCGCCGTGGGTATCGTTCACCTCTGCCTGGCTATGATAGTTAAGACTGTCTATGCCACGAAGAACCAGGGCTTCCTTAACAGCCTCAGCACCTGGGGCTGGACGCTGCTGATTGTGGGCGGAGTGGTCGTAGGACTCATTTCGCTTATGGGCGTCATTGACGCCGCTCTCACGAAGATTATCGTGATCGCGCTCGGTTCGCTCTCGGCCCTCGGCATTTTCCTGCTCAACAATCTTCACCGCAATCCCCTGCTGAACATAGGTGCGGGCCTCTGGGAGACCTACAACACGGCGACGGGCGTGCTCGGCGACGTGCTGAGTTACCTCCGTCTCTACGCCCTCGGCCTCGCGGGCAGTATGCTCGGCTTCGCGTTCAACGATCTCGCGAAGATGGCCCTTGGAGACGGTGGAGTCGGCGGCTGGATAGCTTTTATCCTCATCGTGGTCATAGGCCACACTCTCAACCTTGCGATGGCAGCCCTCGGCGCTTTCGTGCACCCTCTCCGACTCAACTTCCTGGAGTTCTTCAAGAATTCAGGCTACGAAGGAGTCGGACGCAACTACAACCCTTTGAAGAAAAACAATTAACAATTAAAAACTTATAGAATTATGCTTCAACTTATTCTCGGTTATCTGGGCCTCGGACTCGTTCTGGCCCTTGCAGGTATCGGAAGCAGCATCGGCACAACGACAGCCGGCAACGCTGCTGAAGGCGCGCTCAAGAAGAAACCCGAAGGATCCGGAACCTATATGGTTCTTTCAGCTCTCCCTGCTACCCAGGGTATCTACGGATTCGTGGCGTTCTTTATGCTTCTGAGCAAAATGAAGGAAGCCCCCGAAATGGGACTCGTAATCTTCGGAGTGGGAGCCTGCGTCGGACTCGTGTGTATGCTTTCCGCAATACGTCAGGGCCAGGTCTGCGCCAACGGTATCGTGGGTGTCAGCCAGGGACACGACGTGTTCACCAACACCCTTATCTACGCCGCTCTCCCTGAATTCTACGCCATTCTCGGACTCGTCGGAGCCCTTATGGTCTAGTTCTTTTCAGGATTACAGAGCACGTTTATCTTCTGAGGAAGAACCTGAAGCTCGACGGGGAGGTTGCCCACAATCTCTCCGTCGAGTTCCATTATGTCGGCGGAGTCTTCGTCCAGCGGGACTACCTTGAAGTTTTTGCCGCGGACATATTTGATGACTTTCGATTTGTCCAGCGAGCTTTTGAGCAGGCGCGGGACCTCGGGTATCAGCTTGGATATGGGGGCCTTGGGCACTATGACGGCGTCCAGTATGCCGTCCGTCGGGTCCGCCAGGTTGCACTGCTGCATCCCGCCGCCGCAGTATGAGCCGTTGCCGAAGGCGATGTCCAGGATGGGGCCGGTGTAGACCTGCACGTCGTCGCAGTAGAAGGTGGCGTTGAACGGTTTGGCGTGCGCGAAGTTGTAGATCAGCGAGTTAAGGTAGATGCGCGAGCTGCGCATCCCCCTTTCCTTCTGCGCGTTCACGCGCTCGCAGACGTGTGAGTCGAAGCCAAGGCCGCCGATGTTGGCCATATACGCGACCTTGCCGCCGGCGAGGGTGACCCTGACCACGTCCTCCTGCACGAAGGAGTTTTGGGCCACGTACTCAAGGACCTTTTCCACGTCGCGCTTGATGCCGAACGACTTGATCCAGTCGTTTCCGGAGCCGATGGGGGCCACCGCCAGGTAAAACTCGGAAGGGTCGGTGCCGCTGTCCGCACACCAGCCGAGCACTCCGTCGAACACTTCGTGGATGGAGCCGTCGCCGCCCACCGCCATTATCTTGCGGTAGCCCATACGGGCCGCGAGGGCCGCCAGCTCGGTGGCGTGGTGCTTATGGGTTGTGTAGTGTGTGTAGTACGGGACGCCCAATTCCTTGAGCTTATCCTCTGCGGGTACCCAGTAACGCATCGTCTTGCCTGATCCGGCGTGGGGATTGACGATGATGTACCATTCTTCTTTGATTCTGGCCATAGCCAAAGGTTTTGGTTTTGCTCTGCAAAGTTATTCATATTTTTGTTAAATTTGTGCCCTATGGGAAAGATAATAGCCATC
>JAFYIK010000270.1 GCA_017538685.1 Bacteroidales bacterium
CGATACCGACGTCGGGGATGGGCTCTGCGCGGAACTGAAGCATATTCGTCCGGCCTTTATGCATTAGAGTTTAGCGATGAAACTCTTCATATAATCCATATTCGCGAGCGCGCTGCGCCACAGCGCCATCTGGTTGCGGGTGCGGACCAGGTTGTGCTCGGGATAACGGATCTTGTAGTAGGTGTCGCCGTTGATATAGTCGGCGAAGAAGCGGACCGCCTGCATAAACGGGAAGAGCAATGCTCCGAAGGGGAGGTTGTCCCTTTCCACCGGGGTGAGGAAGGTCGCGCCCTTGATATAGCCTTTCGTGAAGGCCTCGAAGATATCCAGCCTGAAAGCGACTTTGTCGATGGCGGGGTCGTCCTCGGCCACGGTGTTCGCTGCGGTGCGCAGGAAGTCGCCGTAGTCGGAGAAGACGTAGCTCGGCATCACGGTGTCCAGATCGATCACGCAGAGGACGTGGCCTTCGGCGTCGAAGAGCATATTGCTGATCTTCGTGTCGCAGTGGCAGATGCGCTTGGGGAGCTTGCCCTCGCGGTGCAGACGCTCGGCCATACACATTTCGTCCACGTGGGCGCGGATCTCGGCCAGGATGGCCTGGACCTCGGGATCTGCGAGCCTGCCGGCTTTGTCCGCCGCCACCGCTTCCTCGAGCTGGCGTGCGCGCAGCTCCATATTGTGGAAGTCGGGAATAACCTCGCCGATGGGCTCCTTGATGTCCGCGAGCATAGCTTCGAAGTTACCGAAGTTCTCGCCGGCGTATTCGGAGTACTCGGGAGTGACCGAATCATAAGTGAAGGAGTCCTTAATGAACACGGAGATTCTCCAATAGGTCTGTCCGTCAGTCCAGAAGGTCTTCTCGGAGTCCTTCAAAGGGATGAAGCGGAGGACCTTGCGGTCGATGTCCTTTTCACCCTTCGCCTCGAGTTTGCGGCGGATGTGGTTGGTGACTGCCTCCAGGTTGTGCTGAAGCATTTCCACGTCCTGGAAGATGGCGTTGTTGATTCGCTGGAGGACGTAGTTAGGGGCGTCACCCTCAGTCTTCACGATGTATGTGTCGTTAATCAAACCGTTGCCCAGGGGCTTGATTTCCACCACCTTGCCTTCAAGGCGGAATTGAGCGACTATTTCGTTGGTGTTCATATTATCCTAGAACTGATAGTTGATACCGATACCGATCCAAAGGCCTGCGTCCATTCCTTCGGTGAAGCACTTTGCGAAGTCTGCTGAAACGATGAAGTTCTGGTTCATCGCAATCTTGAGGCCCGCACCGCCGCTATAGATGAGTTTGCCCACCTTGGAGGCGTCGTAGATGAGGGCGTCCTGGCCGAGGGTGGTGAGCCTGGGATCATAGATCTTGCCGTCAGCGGTGCCGTCGGCAGCATCAGCTGCAGCGAGGGCGGCCTCCTTATACTGCTTGGTGATGATACCCGCATCGAAGAACGGGTTGACCGCCACATAGAAGTACTGGTTTGCGAGGGTGAACTTCACGAGTTTGATACGGAGTTCGGTGTTGGCCCAGGCCATACCTTCGGTGAGGATACGGTTCTCGCGAAGACCGCGGATGGTTCCGCTGGAACCGAAGCCCTCGGAAATCATATTGCGCTGGACAAGGAGAGGAATGTTCTGGATCATATAGAGAGGAGTCTCTCCCGCGATGGTCTGCTGCCAGGCGAGGCGGTATGCAAACACAGGCTGTCCTGCAGGGATATTGATAGGAATCGA
>JAFYIK010000271.1 GCA_017538685.1 Bacteroidales bacterium
AAGTGACTCCTACAGGACTCAAACCTGTAACCTTTTGATCCGTAGTCAAATGCTCTATTCAATTGAGCTAAGGAGCCAGGTTTCGGGGCCCTTGGGGGCTGATCCCGATTATTCCTCGTTGGAGGCAGGCTTTACGCTCATCTTCTTCTCGCGGATGCGGGCCTTCTTGCCGGAGAGCTTACGAAGGTAGAAGATGCGGGCGCGACGGACGTGGCCGACTTTGTTCAGTTCGATGTTCTCAATGAAGGGTGACTCGTAAGGGAAAATCCTCTCGACACCGACACCGCCGGTAACCTTGCGGACTGTGAAAGTCCTGGTGAAGGGGGTTGCGCCGGAGATCTGGATGACCTGTCCCCTGAAGTTCTGAAGACGGAACTTGTCGCCTTCCTTGATTTTATATGTGACTGTCACAGTATCTCCTGCCTTGAACTGAGGATACTTTTCAGCCTTGTTCTGAGCAAATGCCTGCTCAACCAGTTTAATTGCGTCCATTGTCAAAAAATGTCTTTAAAGGTGCAGCGTCATCGAACCGTTTGAAGAGAGGCTGCGAAATGGGACTGCAAAGATAGGACTATTTTCGAACTATCCAAAATTATTTAAAAAATATTTTTCTCCTTTTCGAAGATAGCTTTGTCGTCTCTGGACGGATCAGGGGTGAAGCTGCCGCTGGAGCGCATTTCCTCGAGCGCCCGCTTCTCGTCGCGGGAGAGTTTGCGCGGGATCCACACCAGGATCTTCACATACAGATCTCCCTTGCCGTAGCCGTTGAGGGCGGGCAGGCCCTTGCCGCGCAGGCGGGTTACGTAACCGCTCTGGGTGCCCGGGTCGAGCTTGAGTTTCTGGTCGCCGTCCAGGCAAGGAACTGCGATCTCGCAGCCGAGGATGGCGTCAGTCACGGAGATTATCTTCGTGAAGAAGAGGTTGTTACCGTCGCGCTTGAGGTTAGCGTCCTCGATTTCTTCGATCACGACGAGCAGATCGCCGTTCACGCCGTTGTGCGGAGCGCTATGGCCCTCTCCCCTGATGGTTATCTGCATTCCGGCTTCCACGCCGGCGGGTATCTTAATGCTGACGGTCTCCTTCTTGCGGATGAGGCCGGTGCCGCCGCAGCTGCGGCAGGGGTTGGAGACGATTTCGCCTTCGCCGCCGCACTGGGGGCAGACGTTGTAGGTGATCGTCCTGCCGAAGAGGCTATTGGTGACGTGCTGCACTTGGCCGGCGCCCTTGCAGGTCGGGCAGGTCTTGATGTCAGACGAGTTCTTCGCGCCCTTGCCGCCGCAGTCCGGGCAAGGTCTGTTGCGCTCGAGAGTGACTTCCTTCACGCAGCCGCTCGCAATCTCCGCGAGGGTCAGGCGTACGCGGGTGCGGATATCACGGCCGCGCTGCTTGCGCCTGCCTTCCGGCGAACCGCCGAAGCCGCCTCCGAAACCGAACGCGCTGCCGAAACTGCCGAACGCGCCTCCGAAGAGGTTGTTCAGGATGTCATTCAGGCTGCCGAAGCCCTGGCTCCAGTCCTGCGCGCCCGCGCCGTCCACGCCCGCGAAGCCGAACTGGTCGTACTTCTGGCGCTTTGCGGGATCGCTGAGTACGGAATAAGCCTCCGAGGCTTCCTTGAACTTCTCCTCGGCGGTCTTCTTTTCTTCATCCGTGCCGTTCACCCAGCGGTCCGGGTGCCACTTAAGGGCGGCCTTCCTGTAGGCCTGCTTGATATCGTCTTCGGACGCTCCTTTCTGGAGCCCCAAAACTTCGTAGTAATCTCTTTTCTCTGCCATAATTAGACCCCCACAACTACTTTGGCGTAACGGATAACCTTTCCGTTAAGCATATAACCTGTCTGGACCACGTCTATCACCTTCCCCTTCATATCCTCCGAAGGAGCCGGGAACTGGGTGACGGCTTCGTGGAAATCCACGTCGAAAACTTCGCCCTTCGCCTTGATGGCTTCCAGGCCGCAGCCTTTAAGATAGGCCATCAGCTTGTCGTAGATCAGAGCCGTTCCCTGCTTCGCGGCTTCGTCTTCAGATTTCTCGAGCATCTGAAGGGCGCGCTCGCAGTCGTCCAGCACTGGCAGCAGGCCCTTGATGGTGTCCGCGGCCGCTGTGGCGACCAGCTTGATCTTCTCATCTGCGCTGCGCCTGCGGAAAGTCTCGAACTCGGCCATCAGACGGAGATAATCGTCGTGCTCCTTGGACAATTTGTCAGTCAGCTCGGCGATCTTCTTTTTGTTGTTATCCTTAGGCTGGGCCTTCGCGGCCTTTGCCTCTTCTGTATTGTTGTCCATAACGTATATTTCTTCTTTCCGACAGGAAAGTCATCAAAACCTCTGCCAGAGCGCTCTTTCTGCCATTTTGTCAATAATCAGTAGAGTTTCTGTCCGCCTATGAATTCCCTCATAATGGAGGTGGCGGGTATGGCGTCGATCTCTTCCGGCCGCAGCGCGATCACCCTCTGGAGGAATTCCACCAGCGCGTGGGCCTTCTCGTAGGCCGGCGACTGCGGGCCGATCTGCTTCAGGAGAGGCTCGGCATAGAACTTCAGCAGCGGCAGGTCATAGAGCGTCGAAGAATTGAAGACCACGTCCGCATTCTCCTCGTACGGGAAGATGTTCAGCGTCTCCCCCCTGCGCACGGAAGGCCAGCGGAGGATGTTCTCCTCGGGCGAAATGCCGCGGGTGCGGGCGTCGCGCACGATCCTGCGGAGCAGGCGCTTGTCCGTGGTGCTGTTGTGCACCTTCTCCCCGCCGGGCAGGGCCGAAAGGGCGGATATGTAGATACGGAAGATGCGGCTCTGGTCCACGGTCGGCGTGAGCGCCGGATTCAGGGCGTGGATGCCCTCCATAAACAGCATATCGTTGGGGCCGAGGCGCATACGGGTGCCGTCGAACTCGCGGCAGCCGCGCACGAAATTGAACTTCGGCACCTCTATCTCCTCGCCCGCCAGCAACTGGTTCAGCTGCAGCCCGAGGAAGTCTATGTCCATCCCGTAGAGCGACTCGAAATCGTAGTTGCCGTTCTCGTCTTTCGGCGTCTTGTCCCTGTCCACGAAGTAATTGTCCAGTTCTATCACCTTCGGGGTGAGGCCGAGCACGCGGCACTGCTGGGCTATGCGCAGCGACGATGAGGTCTTGCCGCTGGAGGACGGGCCGGACATCATCACTATGCGGGTTTTGTCCTTGAGCCAGTAGATTTCGTTCGCTATCTCCGCGTACTTGCGCTCCTGGCGGGCTTCGCAGAGGTTGATAAGAGGGATGGCCTTGCCCGCCGTCAGCGTTTCGTTGACCTTCGCGAGAGTGTCGATCCCGATCGCCGAACACCAGTCGGCGTATTCCTGCCTTGCGGCTTCGATTTTAGTCATATAACAAATGTAGGATTAATTTTTTACTTTTGTGTTATGAACACTAATAACCTTTTCGATTTCATCAGCAACGTTCTCGGCTTTGTAGTAGACAGCATTGAATTCATAGGCATTTTAGTCGGTTTGGGCGCCATCTTATTCGGAGCGATCCTGCCGATCGCAAGGCCGATCAAGGCTATGCTGAAACTGTACAAAATCCCGTTCAAGGAGGCATTCTGGGCCATTTGGAAATGCCGCACCAATCCAAAACTGTTCATCAGATTCTATGTGGAATCCGCAATCTTCCACACCGAAGGCAAGGAGGTGGACAAAGAGACGTGGCACGACCTGCGCGGTATCTTCCTCAACAGGCTCTCGCAGTTCAGCAGCACTGGCGAATTCATCATCGAGGTCGATTCAGTCGCCGTGATGATATCTTCCGATGTAAAGGATATGATTGCGGAGTACTTCGCCTTCCTGAGCGGCGAACGCGAGTGCAGGGATTTCTGGACCAAGGCCAACGTGGACAAAGACAAACTGCGCAAAGACGCCTTCTGCTCCGTAGTCAAGGTGCACAACGGTTACCTGGCGCCTCTCGCCCGAATAGCCGGCATTAATGACCGCTACGAAGAAGATTGGAACGATATCCTCAAGAATTTCGCTGCGACCTACGAAAAGAACAGTCTTGTCCCGAAGGAGTATCTGAGCTACACCTACACCTGGCTGATGTGGGGCCCCAGCATCCAGACCTCGCCGCTGGAAGCTGACGACACGGACGTCCTGGGTATTTATGGCGTGGGCGATGAAGCCAACAGTTTCTTCGTCTCCATCCCGAAGAAGAAATACAAAGATCTGTTCACTAAAGGGCAGATGTGCGAAGCCGCAACCATCTCGGGCCACATAGTCAACCCCCTCACTTATGTGAATGAGCACGCCACACACTTCAACCCCAACTCCATCCCGTTTATGGATCGCATCCAGCACCAATACAAGTCGGACAAAGACTATATTTTCGATATCGAAGATTACGAGGATGAAGTCCGCCATAAACACTATTTTACGGCCTACGTGTGGGGAATGTTCCTGGCCGTCCGCAAAGGCGCCGACCCCGTGTATAATTTTGCCGACTCCATCGCATTTTTTGAACACACCAACCTCTCGGACCACAACAGGGACTCGCTCAGGGGCGTCTACCTGA
>JAFYIK010000272.1 GCA_017538685.1 Bacteroidales bacterium
CACCACAACAACGACTACCACTCCTCTGAATGGCTTCTATGTTGGTGCCGACTACACCGTCGATCTCGGTCAGGGCCTCGGCGTCGTCGCCGGTCTCAAGGGTAACTTCCTTTTCAACTAGGAAGAAGGCAGCATTACTATTCCTCTCATAGGGACCTTCACCGGTACCGCTAAGACGAGCGAGGTTTACCTTGTTGTCCCCGTACTCGCCAACTACACCTATGTTCTGGGTAGCGACCTCAAACTCTTCGGCTTTGCTGGCCCCAGCCTCGCTTATGGTCTCTCTTCTAAAGTCAGGAGCACAACCAACACCAGCGATGATGTGACCATCACCGACAACTATGGCAACAACAGCGACTATGGTAAGATGAACCTCTTCCTCGGTGCAGGCGTAGGTGTCGATGTTATGAACACCGTCCGCATCAAGGCCGGCTACGACATTGGACTTCTCGACCGCGACGCCAGGGATGACTACAAAGTCAACGACGCTCAGTGGTATGTCGGAGTTGCTTATCTGTTCTAATATTCTTCAAACAACATAGAAGTGTCGAAGATGTCCCAAATTTTGGGACATCTTCTTCATTTTACCCCTGTTTTTGCGCAAGATGTCCCGATATTCGGGACACCTTTTACGTTTTATATTTTCAGGAAGACCTTTTTGCGGTAGAGGAAGAGCAGCAGCAACCAGCAGAGCAGAACATAACCCGTGGCGTAGATGACCGAGGCGACAGGTTCGGACACCAGGCCTGCAACACCGTCAAGGAAGAAGCGGTTCGCCGAAGGGATGGAGATGATCCGCTGCACCATATAGATTGTAATGGAATTCAGGCCGATAACCTCCAGAGGGAACGCCCATTTCTTCCAGCCGCGCACGTCGATTAGATAATAGAAGAGCGCGAACATTGCCAGAGAATAAGCCGCCACCACCAGCACGAAACTGCTTGTCCAAAGTTTCTTGTTCACTGGAAACCAACAGTTCCAGATGAGACCGACGCCCAGAAGAACGGCGGCGGCTGCAAACAGCCATAATGTTTTATTCTTTGCGCAGCTGCCCTTGACAAACTCTCCGGTAAACTGACCCAGCATAGCGGTGACGATGGCCGGGAGGGTGCTTAGCAGGCCCTCCGGATCAAAACCGGCAGAATACAACAGATGGTTGGGCATTATCAGCCTGTCGATATAACCGACAAGATTACCTTCGAGCGACAGTGAATCAGTTCCCGGACGATCAGGTGCAACGATCAACAGCATTAGATTGTAGCCAATCAGTATCACCCCGGCGATTATAGCCCTCGGCTTCCAAGACAGCCGCATATAGAGCAGCGCGGCCAGCGCCCAGGCCACTCCGATGCGGCCAAGCACGCTATAGAAACGCATCGTGGCGAATTTCAGCTCGAAGAAACCATTGTACACCACGCCCAGCGCCACCATAATAAGCGCGCGGGCCAGAACTTTCTTTACTGTGCTTCCGTCGCTGAGTCCCTTCTCCCTGCGTTTGGCCAGCGAAAACGGGAAGGTCATTCCGGAGATGAAAAGGAACAGCGGAAAGATTGTGTCATAGAGGGTAAAACCATGCCACGACGTGTGCGACATCTGGCGGGCGAGCCAGCAGGTCCCGCCGCCCGGCCAGAGCTGGCACACATCGAAAACAAGCGACGCGAAGCCCATTATCAAAAGCATATCGAAGCCCCTCAGGGCATCCAGCGATTTGAGTCTGTTATTCTCCATCTCCTAATAGAAATATACGAGCCCCGCGGTGTCGGGACCACCCTCGATAGTGAGGTAAACAACCACTTCCCTCTCCAGACCGTCGATACTGCCTGGCCCGGGGAAAGGAATCATGAATCCGCCTTTGACGCGCTTTATGTTCTTAGTAGAGCCAAGCCACGCCGGACCGGATTTGAATTCCGCTTTAACGATACGCCCACCACCCCTGACATCGGAGACCAAAAGACCTTTCATTCCCGCGAAATCGCTGGCCATCATAGTCAGGTACAAGCGTTTGCTCGAACGACCTCCAAAATCCTGCGGGCAGAAATATGCTATTTCACGACCCCTGTCGCAACTGATTCCGCTGTAGCGCCCAACCAGTTCCCTTGCGGCCGCAAGCGGGTCCGCGAAAGGTTCCGCAGCAGACAACGATGTGTCCGTAAAGAACTTGTCGTATTCGGGCATATCAGGCGACACGCCGCTCAAGACCGAATCGTAGTAATGGCGCAGGCGAGGCACATACCAGTCGCGGATGAGGCCGGACCAGACGCGCGCCGAGTAATCTTTAAGCGACGGGCCGGACCAAACCGACAGCAGGCGGCGTATCTCGCGGCGGAATGCGTCAGCCTCGGCCGTAGATGTGGCCGCCGCATCGGCAAATTCCATCCAGCGGTCCAGCCGCAGAATGGGGTGCGATTCCAACAGACGGTCGGCGTCGAGTAGTATCTGCAGCATCAGTTCCTCGTGGGCCCGGGCTGATTCCGCCTCGCCGCGCACTATTGCACGATTCAGCAGATGCAGTTCGTCGTCGGCTTTGCCTGCGAGGTAGAGGGCGGCGTACATAATGGCGTCGCGGACGTAGAGTTCCGAATCGTCGAGGGATGTTTCCGCGAGGAAGGTCTCGATTGCGCGATAATACTCGGCGTTGATGCCCATAGTTTCTCCGCGATGGTAGGGCGGACGCTGCTGCCACTGGAAGCGGGCGTTGTTGGTAAAGTTGCCGTAGACTGAAGCCCTCATGCCCTTCCAGAAACGGTCGAGCGAGGCGGGTGAAGTGCAATAGCGCGCCTTATTGTAGGCAGTGAGGATCGAATCGACCGACAGCGATGTGGAACTCCAGCCGGCGGCGGAGATCATTTCGTAGATTATCTCGTTGTTCTCTATGCCCTCGGGGGATGTGCCGAAGCCGTCCAGCCTGCCGGCTGAGGGAGAGGTCAGCGCCTCCAGGTGGCCGTTGAGATAGAAGTCGAGCGGACCTTTAAGGGCCGAACGGCCGCCGAAGTTCGGGACGGTGCTCCATATCCACGGTTTGCCGTAAAAGCCGCTCAGATTGTCCCAACTGTTGCCGTTCTTCCACACGAAATGGTTGAAGTCCACGGCGAGGTCGATAATGCGCAGTTTGTCATCCGGCGCGCCGCTCAGCAGGGCCTCGACGCTCTGAGGATCCCATTCGTCGCGCTGGTAACCGAACATCCAGCCCTGCATCACCCACACTGCATCCGGGTTGGCTGCGGCGAGGGCTTTGTAGATGGTGGAACCGTAGTCCTGAAGTTTGTCGTGGCGCTCCTGTGAGCCCTGCTCCCCAAAGGGGATGTCCAGTTCGTTGAAACTGTCGATCAGATAGTATTCGCCTTTCCCGAACTCCTTCTCCCACTCGCGGACAAAAGAGGTCAGCAAAACGCTGAACAGCGAGTCCTTCGGGTCCAGCATCCAGCTTTCGTGGCCGGACCAGTGGGTGGTCATCAGCTTGGTGTCAGGATAATGATCCTTCACCGCCTTGGGCACGAAGCCGGCGAAACCCTGGAAAACAGGATTCATCCCGAGAGCCTTCATCCTGTCCAGGATCTTATGCTGAAGCTTGATTTGTTCCTCGTGCCACGCCGGGCTCATTCCGCCGTCCACCTCTGTCATATTACCCATCCTCATCCACGGGAAATGGGCGGGGCCGGTGAAATAGGCATCAATCTCCTCCTGGCTCAAGCCTATGTCCTTCCACACCCTGGTCAGAATTGCCTCCGTCGCAATGGGGGCGAGAGGAAGATCAAAGCCGTGAAGTGCCATCCAGTCAAGTTCGTGCTCCCATTGCTCCCAGCCCCAGAACGGGGTTGTGTAGCCGTAGGTGCAGACGTTGTAATATAGATGGTCCTTGAAGGGAGAGACTACCGTCTTTAATGGTAAGTCCGGGAGGTCGGCGGGGAAATCCAGCCGGTCGCCTGACCAACTGGATATTCCCAGACCTTCCGAAAGAATGTAATCGTGGAAGCCCTTGCACATTGCCACCGCCGAACTGCCCTCGATGGTGAGGATGCCGTCGTCCACCTCAAGTGAGTATGACGGCATCTCTGCGGGCGCCTCGCGGAAACGAACGTTTTCAGGCACAGACCCGAAGGTTCTGCGTACGACGGCGGCAGCCTCCTTCTCGGGAGACGTGCCGCAGGCTGCCAGAAGCAGCAGGGCGGCAAGAGGCGCAAGGTTCATAGACTACTGAAGCCAGCCGAGAATAGTGTCGTTACTCCACTCCGCCTTCGGGATGAAGACGATTTCCGCATCCTTGGAAGCGTTAATCGTCGCATCGTCGATGGTAAGCGTCGCGCTATTCGCGTATGAAGGATCCAGAGTGAGAGCGGACGCCACTTCGGAACCCGCAACGCTCTGGACGCTGTACGCGAGGGTTGACATAGCAGTCACCTTACCGGTGTTGGCAGAGTTGGCAATTGTAACCACGGTCGAGCCGCCGACCACACCGCAAATACCGCCGACAACAGGGCTTACGTATTCGTATTTCAGCGCGGCCTCATTTGCGCCGACAAAAACGTCGCCGCTGTTGGTGCAACCCTGAATAACGATATAGTCCGCCGCACGACCGACAAGTCCACCGGCGCTGCGCGCAGACACGCCAACCACCTTTCCTTCATTGCGGCAGTTCACGAGACCGACCACGTTATAAAGTGTGCCGGCAAAGCCGCCAAAGGCATCAGATACGTTAGTAAGGCAGGCGCAAATGACCGTGCCGGTGTTGTAGCAGTTCTCTGCGAGATGGTAATTTTCAGCCGATCCCTCTTCGAGGATACCAACGAAACCGCCGATATAGTTGGTGATATCGGACACCTTACCGGTGTTGTAACAGTTCTTGCCGTAGAACACGCAGTCGTTGTCCATCCAGGCAGCGCCGCCGAAGCCGCCGATACGCCTTGTGGCTTTCTGGGCATTAATACCATCCGTGTTGATAACCTCTCCGGTGTTGTAGCAGCCGATGTATTTGCCGAAAACGGTGCCGGCGAATCCGCCGAGCGCGCGAATACCGGTGGCGTTCTTATTGAAGGAATAATGAATGTTGCCGGTGTTGTAACTGTCAGTGAACATCCAGTTGGAGCCGATTGTGTTTCCGATTACGCCGCCTACTACAGCCCTACCCATATCATAACCTTTGAAGGATCCTGTGATGGGGCCGGAATTGCTGCAGTTCGTGACGGTTCCCTCAGTCTTATCCCAGATGTCGCCGAGAATACCTCCAACATACCTCGTATTTGAGAATGTAATGGGGCCGGAGTTGCTGCAGCCCGTGTACGTACCGTTACCCTGCTCATCGGACACTATTGCTCCAAGGGCGCCCGAAGAGACTGCGCCTGATTCCGCATCCGCGCCGGTCTGGGTGATTTCCACTTCGCTCGAAATATTTTCAAAGGTGCCACCTTCGGAGTAGGTCGATACGACGGCGATATCTGCGCCGTATTTTGTGGATGTGATATTTCCGGTGAAGTTGAGGTTGCAGACCTTACCGGGTGCGACCACTTTGTAGAAGAGTCCGATCGTCTCGGCTGCTCCCTCATATTCGATATTGATTGTATGGCCCTTTCCGTTAAAGGTAAACGCGAAGTCTTTCACGACTGCGCAAGGAGCCTCAAGTCCTGTGAGATCTATGTTCGAGTTGAGAAGGATCTCTCCCTTCCACATATAATCGACCACAGCTGCTGCGAGAGCGGCCTGGTCTTCAGTCGTGTTGTAGGCGGTCGCGAGCGCCACGAATTCTTCGACATTGTTGATACCCTTCACGCTTGCGTGAATAGTATAATCGAAGGTCTCGTTCGATTCGGACTTTGCCGTCACCACGAAGTCTCCTTCGCCGTCGTAGGTGGCCACGTTTTCTGCAGGAGCGGTAAGTTTAACTTTATTTTTCGCCAGATCAGGAGTGAACTGCCAGCCCTTGGGACCGCTCTTCAGTTCGAGGCTTGCGACATGCTCCACCTCGCTCAACGCCACCTCGGTGTCAGACCCGAAATCGACGTGAAGAATCTGGGTGGGAGTGAAAACGAGCACCGGGGCGGAGTGGCTGATGGCCACAGCAACTGTCTCCGAGAGAGTCTGTCCGCTCTGGGACGTGGCAACTATCTGCACGTTTCCGCTTTCCGCTGCGGTCTTATCCGTTGCCTCGGGGGCTTTTACGGTGACCTTGCGCTCGCGCATAGCGACAGTGGCGGTCCATCCGTTCGGGGCTGTCGCCTCAATCTTCGCTACCGCCTTTGCGGTAAACGTCAACTCGAGAGTTCCGCCATAGTTAAAGGTCTGAACACCAGTGACGGCTGAGCCATCCGCCGTAGAAATTGAGAATTCAAAAGTCTCTTCCGGCTGCACATCAGGCTGACAGGCAACCGATGCAAATGCTGCGATGAGCAGCGCCGAGAACAAAAGTTTGAGTGTTTTCATAATGGTTATTGTGGTTGTTCTTTGTCCCAAATATACGAAATATAATTCGTACATTTGTTGAACACAACTGATAACCATGAAGCAAATCCTATTGAAAATTATTCTGGTCACCGCGATGCTAGCCGGCGTCCTTCCGCTGGGAGCACAGCAGAGCGGCCGGCCGCTCAGCGGACGTGTCACGGACGAATCCGGCGAGCCACTCATCGGAGTAGTCGTCACCATCAAAGGTGGCAGCGCTTCCGAGGGCGAAATCACGGACATAGACGGAAACTTCCGTTACGCGAACCTCGCGCCCGAATCAGTCCTCATTTTCCAATGCCTGGGATACACCCGTAAAGAGGTGAAGACCGGCCTCCTCGACCATATAGAGGTGGTGATGGCGGAAAGCAGCGAGATGCTGGAAGACGTCGTCGTGATCGGCTACGGCACCCTGGAAAAACGTGAATTGACATCTTCGGTCACATCCATCAAGACGAAGGATTTCGCCGCCGGGAACGTCGCATCCCCGATTCAGGCCATAGTCGGCAAGGTTACCGGCCTCGACGTGTATTCCAGCGCGGGCAACGATCCGAACAGCAGCGTCACACTCCAGCTTCGCGGTGTGAACTCGCTGCTTGCGGACCAGGGCCCGCTCGTGGTCATTGACGGCGTACCGGGCGGTAACATCAACATCCTGCAAAAGGAAGATATAGTCTCCATCGACGTGCTGAAAGACGCTTCTGCCGGAGCAATCTACGGAACTCGCGCTTCCGGAGGTGTCGTCCTGGTCACCACGCGTATGGGCCAGGAAGGAAAGGTGAACGCCACCTTCACTTCCGAATTCACCACCGAGACGATACTCAACAAAGCCGATATGCTCACGTCCGACCAGTGGCGCGAACTCGGCAAGGAGGATCTGGGCGCGGACACCGACTGGTTCGATGCGATCACCCGCACTCCGTTCACCCAGCGCCAGATGCTTTCCCTCAGCGGCGGCACCAAAAACTTCTCCAGCTATGCTTCGTTCTACTATAAGACGGCGCAGGGAATGGCAATAGGTTCCGATCGCCAGGAGGTGGGAGGACGTTTCAACTTCTCATACAAAACTCTCGGAGACCGCTTGGAATTCATCGGGCGCGTGAACTATGTGAATATACGCTCCAATTTCACAGATGACGGCATCTTCCGCGCTGCACTTACCCTCAACCCGACCATCCCCATCTACAACCCCAACGATGAGTCGGGCTACAACATCCTCACCGGCAACGACGAATACAACCCGGTTGCGAACGTGATGCTTAAGGAAGACTCGGCCCAGAACGACCGCCTTCAAGCCACCATATCGGCTAAAGTCTATATCGCGAAAGGACTCACGACTATGCTCACAGCTGGCGCAATCCAGAATTTCGACAGCGCAGCCTACTGGGAATCAGCCCTACACCGCTCAAGCCGCGACAACAACCGCGACGGCTACGCCAGCCAGAGTTGGAAACGCTATACAGGGACAAACATTGAGTGGGTCACCAACTACAACCTCTTGAAGGATAAGCATTCACTTAAGGCGGTGGCGGGATATTCTTTCCAACAGACCGGAGCCAAACTCCAGTTCTCCGGCAACAACGCCGATTTCCCCAATGACGGATCCAAGTACTACATAATGGGCTACGGAACCTACCTGACGGACGGTCGCGCCGGAATCAGTTCCTATAAATCACCGCGCGAGCGTCTGATTGCCGTGTTTGCCCGCGTCAACTATTCCTATGACGACCGCTATCTGGTGTCGGCATCGCTGCGCCACGAAGGATCATCCAAATTCGGCGACAACAACAAATGGGGCAACTTCCCCGCATTCTCGGCTGCCTGGCGTATATCTCAGGAATCATTTATGCGCGACGTGCAGTGGATCAACGACCTTCGCTTGAGGGCTGGCGTCGGAACCACCGGCAACCAAGGCTTCGACCCGGGCGTCACCACCCGTATGTACAAGCCAGACACCGACCCGTATCTTGTGGACGGCCGCTGGATGACGGTCTACGGTCTTTCTAAGAACGTCAACTACGACCTGCAATGGGAAACGAAGACGGAATACAACATCGGTCTGGACTGGGATCTGTTCGACCATCGCTTCAGCGGAAAGATCGACGTCTATCGCCGCTTCGTGGACAAACTGATCTACGACATAGACGTGGCCCAGCCGCCAGCAGTGTATCCAAACACCACCATGAACGTAGGAAGTATGCGAAACGACGGTATTGAGTTCGAGTTCACGGGGGTGCCCGTCCGCACCGGCGGTCTGACCTGGACCTCGACCATACGCGGTTCGCACAACATCACCACCCTCGGCTCACTGTGGCAGGAAGGAATCTTCTACGACACCGTGTCCTTCCCGTCCCCGGGCAGTCCCGGCACCGCCGTGCGTCTTGAACCCAAGCAGCGGGTAGGGCAGTTCTTTGTGTGGAAGTACGCCGGAATCGACGAAGACGGCAACTGGCTCCTCTACGACAAAGACAACAACATAATCCCCGCTACGGACAAGACCATTGACGACAAGCGCTACACCGGCAACGCCATCCCGGATCTGGTACTCTCCTGGGATAATTCGATTACTTGGAAGAACCTGGATTTCAACATCTTCTTCCGCTCGTGGATAGGCAACGACGTTTTCAATATGACGGAGATGTACTACGGACTTCCGAACTCCATCAATAAAAACGTCCTGAAGACCGCCTATACCCGCAACGCGCATATAGTCGGTGAGAAAGAGCTCTGCGACTATTTCATCGAGGACGGCTCGTTCCTCAAACTGGACGCCGTCTCCGTCGGTTACACTATTCCCCTGGGCAAGGCTGTCAGAAGCATAAGGCTCTCCCTTGCCGGACGCAATCTTCTCTGCCTGACGAAATACCACGGACTGGATCCGGAGGTGAACACCACTGGACTTACCCCCGGTTTCGAAGGACTCTATCTTTATCCGAAAACCCGCGTCTTCACCTTTGGCGTACAAGTAGACTTCTGATATGAAAAAGATAATTAGACTGATTGCATTGACACTGTCCCTGGCTGCCGCCAGCGCGTGTTTCAACCTGGATGAAGAGTGGTATTCGGAAGTCACTCCGGACACCTATTTCCAGAGCAAGGAAGACATCTATAGCGTTCTTTACCGCCCGTTTACTCACGCCTTCTGGTATGAAGGCATAGACCGCTGGTATCTTCAGGAGTACACCGCAGACCAGATGGTTCAGCCTCAGAGAGGAAACGACTGGTACGACGGAGGTTTGTATTTCCGTATGCATTACCATACCTGGACCGAAGATGACAACACGATCTGGCAGACCTGGAGAGGCACTGGTATGGGCATCTCGCTGACCACCGAATGTCAGCGCGACCTGCAGGCCCTGGACTATACGAAATTCGGCCTGACCGAGGCTGACAAAGTTTTCCATCAGAACCAACTGAACACGCTGATCGCGTATTTCTACCTCAGGGCCCTGGACTATTTCGGTCCGTTCCCGATTATGGAAGATCCCCTGAAGGAGATTGAGTACCGCAGCACGGACAGGAAAGTATACGCGAAAGTGGAAAGCATGCTGCACGATGCCCTCGAGACTACTCCTATGGCCACTGAAGACGATTCGAAGATGATAGGTATGAGCCGGGGAACCGCCGCAACCCTCCTCGCCCGCCTCTACTTCAACGCCGAGGCTTACATAGGCGAAGACCACTACGATGACTGCGCCGAACTTTGCCAGGATATAATCGACGGCGTGTATGGTTATTATAAGTTGGGAGACAGCTGGAAAGACACTCGCAGCCTGACCAATAAAGACTCCAAGGCCGTTATCTGGGCGCATCCGTCGCAGATGAACTACATCGAAAACAACTGGTGGTTCAAGTACACACACCACAAAAATATGGTCTCCTGGTTCGGCGTAGACAATGTCAATGCCTACAACGGCCACGGCCTCACTCCGTCACTCAAGCCGGATGGGACACCTTACACCGGCTGGCATCTCGGAAGCACCTACTCCAAATTCAACGACAGTGATCTCCGTAAGCGCCAGTACCACTACAATGGCGGCACCGACTACGAAGGAATGTTCCTCGTGGGCGCGCAGGAAACGGACGACCATTCTCCCATCAGGGGTAACAAGGAATATAATGGCAAACCGCTGGTGTTCGTGGATTACATTGCCCGAATGAGCGAAAAGACGGACGCACAGTCAGCTTCAGACCTGCGTTCAACTATGGAGGACGGCGAGGAAAACAGTTGCATCCGCCCTGTGCCAATCCCCATCGCAAGCGAGAATAAATACCGTTGGGCATCCTATATGGTAGTGCTTCGCCTTGAAGAGGTCTACTATATGCTAGCCGAGTGCAAGATGCGCGCGGGAGATCTCGAAGGTGCGGCGAATCTTATCAACCAGGTACGCAGCAGGGCGTTCGCCGGCGGCGCGGACCCGGATCCTGTCACCAAGACCAATCTGGACAAGTGGCGTATGCTGGATGAGTGGGGTATCGAGTTCCTCTGCGAAGGCAGACGCCGTACGGACCTGATTCGCTGGGGCGTGTTCACCACCGAATCGTGGTGGGATCACACCCCCTCCGACCCGTCCCGCAACCGCTTCCCGGTGCCTACGCGTGCGATATCAGGAAACAACAATTTGCAACTTCCTCCTCAGTAATGATGCGTTTCTGGCCGGTCCTCCTGTGTTTTCTCCTCTCCGCCTGCGGCCCTGAGGAACAGATTAGTTATAAGATGACGATTAGTCCGGACGAACTGTCCTTCCCGGTTGAAGGCGGTTCGACCACCGTGACACTTTCGTCCGATATGAGCTGGAAAGCCAGATGCGACGCGGACTGGATAACCTGCGAGCCGGCAAAGGGTCTGAAGGGCAAGACCGAAGTGACGGTGACTGTCGGACAGAACTTTGACGCCGCACGGATGGAGAAAGTAATCTTCGCTTCTCCGAACGATATTGCCACGGCCACGCTCAAGATTACGCAGGATAAGCGCGAAGGCGCAATCGACGCGGCCGATTTGCCGGACAAGGTTGGGATGACCATAAAAGGATTGGTCGTGTGCGGTGGTCTGCCGGTAGCAGGAGTGACCGTTTCCGACGGGGTCGAAGCAGCGCAAACGGATTCGGACGGATGTTTCTGGCTGCCGTCAAAGAAGAAGCTTGGTTATGTCTTCATCTCGGTGCCCGGAGGTTATAAAACTCCCCGCGACGGAGCATATCCCATATTTTGGCAAGCTACCACGGCAGGTGCAGATGAGGTGGAGGCGCATAAATTCACACTGGAGGCTGAAGATCAGAGCAAGGTGAGACTCATCGCAGCGGCCGACCTGCATCTTGCCGACCGCTACTCCAGCCAGGACCTCCGAACCTACAAAGCGGACTATCTGTCACGTCTCGAAACAGAAGCTGCAGGCGACGGCACTACATACGGCATCGTGCTGGGCGATATGACTTGGGACATCTTCTGGGACACCTATGACCTTGCGCGATACCGCCGGGAGCACCACGATCTCCCGCTGCCGCTCTGGCACGTGATAGGCAACCACGACTACGATATGTCCTTCGCCGACGATGCAAAGGCCGCCGGAAAATTTGAAGAGAACTTCGGACCGACTTATTATTCGTTCAACTTGGGAAAGGCACATTTCGTCGTGCTGGACAATATCGTCTATATCAACGAGAACTCTTCGCGTCACCACGACACTTATGTGGACAACCAGCAAATGAGTTGGCTCAAAAAGGACCTTGCGTTTGTCGGGAAAGACACGCCGCTGTTCGTGTGTATGCACTGCGCGATGTTCCACTCCGAGGGTATCTCGAAGAGCGGGGTTCCAAGTCTGGAAATCGCATTCGATCCGGAAGGGTGGATTGTGACCTTCCTGGACTGTTTCAAAGGTTACACTAACGTCCACGTGCTTGCCGGCGACACGCATATCAACAACTCTCTCCCGCCTGAAGCGATGCCGTCAATTGCCTCCAATATCTACCAGCACAATATCGCCGCTGTCTGCGCTTCCTGGTGGTGGACGACCTACGAATCAGGCAACAGCATCTGCAAAGACGGCTCTGAAGGAGGATATGAAGTGTTCGACCTGAACGCTGACGGTTTGAGCTGGTACTATCAACCCCTTCATTATCCGGCGAGCAAGCAGTTCCGCAGTTATGATATGAATGTGGTGAAGAATTATTTCGCCACATCTAACCAGGCGGCCAAGTTCCACAACGCTTATCCTTCACGGGAGATATATTCCTCCTTGGGAGAAGACATAGTCTTGATTAATGTCTGGGCGTGGGACCCGCGCTGGACGATATCTGTAACTGAAAACGGTCAGCCCCTGGAAACGGAGTTCATATATGTCGAAGATCCTCTCCACACACTTTCTTACGATATACCGAGAGTTTTCGAAAACGGCGAACTGACATCCAGTTTCAAAACCACACCTACCCACCATATGGTCAAGGTTAAAACCTCCGATCCGGACACATCTCTGGAGATAACGGTCACAGACCCGTTCGGCAATGTCAGCTCCGAAACTATGACCCGTCCGAAAGCCTTCAATGTGGACATGCCGTAGGCATCTTCCGACCCATATTAAAAAAAGTGTGTATATTTGCGGGCAATTAGTTAGTAAGAACGTACTAAAAACCTACAAATATGAAACGTCAGTTAAATGACATCTGCGCAAGGTACACAGTACCGCAGGAGGTTAAGGCAAAGGGTATCTATCCCTACTACAAGCCCATCAGCTCCGGACAAGATCCCGTTGTGACTATGGCCGACGGCCATAAGGTCCTGATGTTCGGATCCAACTCCTATCTCGGTCTTTCCGATGACCCCAGACTCAAAGAAGCTGCAATCGCAGCCATTAAGAAATACGGCACAAGCTGCTCAGGCAGCCGTTTCCTCAACGGAACCCTCGACATCCATCAAGAGCTCGAGGAAAAGCTCGCGAAGTTCGTGGGCAAGGAAGAAGCCGTCACCTATAGCACCGGTTTCCAGGTTAACCTGGGAGTGGTGAGCTGCCTCGGATTCAAGGGCGGCTACATCCTCCTGGACGACACCGACCACGCCTGCATCATCGACGGCAGCCGCCTCGGCTGGAGCACCGTCTACAAGTTCAAGCACAACGATATGGAGGCCCTTGAGAAGAAGCTCAAGGTCTGCGAGCCGGATGCTTACAAGCTCATCGTCATCGACGGTGTGTATTCTATGCTCGGCGACCTCGCGAAGCTCCCTGAGATCTGCGATCTCTGCGACAAGTACGGCGCATCCGTGATGATCGATGACGCGCACGGCCTTGGAGTGTTCGGCGAGAACGGCAGCGGCACCGCCAGCCATTTCGGACTTACGGACAAGGTGGACCTCATTATGGGCACCTTCTCGAAGAGCTTCGGCTCACTCGGCGGCTTCATTGCCGGCGACCACGACGTGCTGAACTTCATCAAGCACAACAGCCGCTCGCTCATTTTCAGCGCCTCTATGACGCCGGCCGCAACCGCCGCCGCATCGAAGGCCCTGGACATTATGATCGAAGAGCCCGAGCGCCGCGAGCATCTCTGGGACACCACCCGCTATGCGTGGAAGTGCTTCCGCGAGAACGGCTTCGACATCAACCTCACCGAGTCCCCGATCATCCCTCTGATGGTGCGCGACACCATCAAGGCCCTCTCCCTCGTGGAGGAAGCCTACCGTCAGGGCGTGTTCATCACTCCGGTCATCGCGCCGGCAGTGCCCGAGAAGGACGTGCTCATCCGCTTCGCGCTGATGGCCACCCACGAGCGTTCGCACGTGGATCAGGCGGTCGAGGTCCTCACCAAGATATTCAAGGAGTACGGCATAATCGAATAAGTCTATGGTTATACTCATCACCGGCATTACATCTGGCTTCGGAAAGGCTATGGCCGAAAGGCTGGCCTCCGAAGGCCACAAGGTCTACGGCACTCACCGCAAAGCGAAGGAGTTCATCCCGGGCGTGACCTACATCAAGGCGGAATCCACCGTCCAGGAGGAGGTCGAAGCGGCGGTAAAGCAGGTCGTGGACGCGGAAGGCGTCATCGACGTTTTCATCAACAATGCCGGTATGGGCATAGGCGGCCCGCTCGAGTTCTGCACTATCGAAGACTGCCAGCGGCAGATGGACGTGAACTTTATGGGTATGGTCCGCTACATCCGCGAGGTGGTGCCCGTTATGCGCAGGCAGGGCCACGGCCATATTATCTGCTTCAGCTCCATCGGAGGTCTGGTCGGCCTGCCGTATCAGGGGATGTACAGCGCATCCAAGTTCGCCATCGAAGGCTACTGCGAGGCTCTGCGGCTCGAGATCCGCAAGTTCGGCATCAATGTGACCACGATCGAGCCCGGCGATTTCGCGACCGCGTTCACGGCACAGCGCAAGAGCGTGGATAATCCCGAGGTGCATAAGGTCTATCCGGGCTATGCCAACTCGCTCGCTTCGATAGAGCACGACGAGAACAGCGGCCTGAAGCCTGAGTTCCTGGCGAAGAAGATCAGCCGGATTATCAGGATGAAGCGGCCCGGATACCATTATATTATATCCACCTTCCTCCAGAAGCTTTCAGTGTTTGCGCGCACCATCCTCCCTCCGCGCTGGTTCGCCTGGGTGATGAGCGTGTACTACAAACTCTAATTTTTTCGTATCTTTGATGGCTGTTAACACTGAAATTATGGCCATCAAGAAACAATTATCCTTCGGGGAAATATTCAATCTGAACTTCGGATTTTTCGGAGTGCAGATCGCGTATGCCCTTCAGAGCGCGAACATTTCCCGCATCTTCGCCACCCTCGGCGCAGATCCCCATCAGCTCAGCTTTTTCTGGATACTCCCGCCCCTTATGGGTATGATAGTGCAGCCGCTCATCGGCAAATGGTCGGACAAGACCTGGTGCCGCCTCGGCCGCCGCAAGCCCTATCTGCTGGTGGGCGCCATCATCGCAGTCATCGTGATGCTGCTCCTGCCGAACGCCGGAAGCCTTAATCTCAGCAAGGCCTGGCTGTTCCTCGGGCTTAACGCCGCGATGTGGTTCGGCCTGTTCAGCCTTATCTTCCTGGACACCTCCATCAACATCGCTATGCAGCCGTTCAAGATGATGGTCGGCGATATGGTGAGCGAGGAGCAGAAGACCCTTGCGTATAGCACTCAGAGCTTCCTCTGCAATGCAGGAAGCCTCTTCGGATATCTGTTCCCTATTTTCTTCACCTGGATCGGTCTGGCCAATACGGCTCCCGAAGGTGTCGTGCCTGATTCGGTTATCTGGAGCTTCTACATCGGCGCCGCAATCCTGATTCTCTGCGTTCTCTTCACCTTCTTCAAGGTCAAGGAGCTCAACCCGCAGGAGTACGCGGAGTTCCACGGAATCGACCTTTCCGCCCAGCCCGAGAAGAAGGAGAATCCCGGCTTCGTGAAGCTGCTCGCAAAGGCTCCGAAGACTTTCTGGACCGTCGGCCTTGTGCAGTTCTTCTGCTGGGCTGCGTTCCTCTATATGTGGACTTACACCAACGGCGCCATCGCACGCAATGTCTGGGGAACTACCGATGCCGCTTCCGCCGACTATCAGGCTGCCGGCAACTGGGTGGGCGTGATCTTCGCCATCCAGGCTATCGGTTCGATGCTCTGGGCCCTCGTCCTGCCTCGCTTCAAGAACGTTAAGGTGGCGTACACGGTGTCGCTTCTTATCGGCGCAGTGGGCTTCGCTTCTGTGTTCTTCGTGACCAACCAGTATGTGCTCTTCGGCAGCTTCCTTCTCATCGGAGCCGCCTGGGCCGCAATGCTCGCCCTTCCGTTCACGCTCCTGACCAACGCCCTCGAAGGCAGCCCTTATATGGGCAGCTACCTCGGACTGTTCAACTGCACCATCTGCCTCCCGCAGATCGTCGCAGCCGCCACCGGCGGTCTGGTCATCAGCCTCGTCGGCTCCAGCCAGCCCGCGATGTTCCTCGTCGCCGCCGGCTTCCTCGTAATCGGCTCGCTCTGCGTACGATTGATCAAGAAGTAGCGCTGTCTTATGAGGCCGTGGGGGATAACCTCCTGACACATAGACGATTAAACAAATTAGGTCTGCCAAAAACGGCAGACCTAATTTGTTTAAAACGCTGATAATCAACTAATTATCCCCCACG
>JAFYIK010000273.1 GCA_017538685.1 Bacteroidales bacterium
ATGAAGATCCTATGTCTATTCCTAAAGAGTACATTATTTTCTGTTTTTCCAGAGAGCGGTCATATCCTCGAGGGTCTTGCCCTTGGTCTCAGGCACCAGCCTCCACACGAAGAACGCGGCGAGAAGGCACATCGCTCCGTAGAGGCCGTAGGTGAATGCCGGGCTCCAGGTGTAGAGCGGCACGAAGGTGGAGCTCACGATGAAGTTCGAGATCCACTGGAAGGCAACTGCGATTGCAACCGCGGCTCCGCGTATAGTGTTGGGGAAAATCTCGGAAATGAGCACCCAGCAGATCGGTCCCCAGCTGAACATAAACGAAGCGGAGTAGATCATAATGCTGAGCACACCCACGATGCCGGGCATACCGGGCACGGCGTCCGCAAGGGCAACCCCGATGGCTCCGAGAGCCATTCCGAGCGAGCCGGTGATGAGCAGGGGCTTGCGCCCGAGCTTCTCCACCGTGAAGATAGCGACAAGCGTGAAGGTTATGTTCACCACGCCCATCAGCACGGTCTGCGTCATCGGGTTGCCCATACCCATCGAATCGAAGATGCGCGGGGCGAAGTAGAGCACGGCGTTGATGCCGACGAACTGCTGGAACACGCTGAGCATACAGCCGATGAAAATGACGATAAAGCCGTAGGCGAGGAGTCTTTCCTTCTTCTCCACCACCGTGTTCTTGATATCCGAAAGGATCTGCGTCGCGACCGCGCTGCCGTTGATGCGGGTAAGCACGCCGAGAGCCTTATCTTCACGGCCGGACATAACCAGATAACGCGGCGTCTCGGGCACGAACAGGATCAGCAGGGTGAAAAGACCGGCGGGCACGCATTCGCTGCCGAACATAAGGCGCCAGCCGATCTGGTTGGTCCATTCGACGACGGCCGGGTCGTTCTTATGCGACTGCAGGATGAGGAAGTTCACGAAATACACGACCAGCTGGCCGAAGATAATGGCGAACTGGTTCCAGGACACGAGCTTGCCACGCTTGTTCGCGGGCGCCACCTCGGCTATGTACATAGGGCAGATGGCGGAGGCCATACCCACCCCGATGCCTCCGAGCACGCGGTAGAGGTTGAACGCCACCCAGAGCGACCTGGTGGCCACGCCCTTCTCGAAAAAGAGGAATTCCGGATAATACGAGCCGGCTGCGCTGAGGAAGAAGCAGATGCCTGCCACGAAAAGCGAACGCTTGCGGCCGAGCCTTCCGGCCATAAGTCCGGAAATCGCGCTTCCTATGATGCAGCCGATCAGGGCGCTGGAGGAAGTGAAACCGTGCAGGAAATCAGTGTAGGTGAAGTCCGAAGCGCTCGAGAAGAACGCCTGCAAGCCTCTTTCCGCACCGGAGATCACGGCAGTGTCGTATCCGAACAGCAGGCCGCCCAGCACGGCGATCAGCACTATCCCGAACAGGTAGGCCCTTGAGCCTTTTGTAGAGTCTGTCATTGTCGTCAGAATTTAACGTCGAACGGAGAGAAGGGAAGGCCTTCGGTGTTGTGGAGGTTTCCGGGAACGAAGTCGCCCCAGCCGTAGCGCACCTCGCAGGGTTCAGGAACATCTGTCAGGTTGATATGGAGAGGTCCGCCCCATTCCATCCAGGCCTCTGTGACGGGGTGGAACACTCCGTCCGCGCCGCAGATTTCAAGGCCGACGATGCCTCTTTCACGATCGATTCCGTTAGTGCAGTTGGAGAAGGTGAGGAGAAGCTCGGAGCCGTTCTTCCTGACCTCCACAATCTCGGGTGAGTAGCAGGCTATGGCGTCCATACCGTAGTCGCGGTTGAGCGCGAGATAAGCGAGCCTTTCGCCCACCTGCCTCTTCTGGCAGGGGTGGATCTGCTTGGTCTCATAGGGATAGACGAGGTCGTTGGTGACCACTATTCCGCCGTTGGGAACGCTCGCGGCGCAATCGTGCTGGGCCTTCCTCAAAGCGGGGGCGCTGCCGCCGTAGCCCACCCAGGGAGCAATCTCCACCTGGTAGAAAGGCATAGCGTTCTCAGTGTCTCCCCAGTCTTTACGCCAGCGCTGTATAAGGGCGCTCATTCTCTGGACGAACACATCGTCGTGGCCCACGTTAGAGCATCCCTGATACCAGATGAAACCCTTCGCGGTGTATCCCTGCATAGGATGCTGCATAGAATTGTACATCCTGAAGGGGTTGTGGTAGTGGTTGTCCTCGATTCTGGCAAGGGGCTCGCCATAGCTCTTGAGTATCTCCTCGGGCAGCCAGCTCTCCACGCGGGTGCCGCCGTAGGGGAAAGCGACTATTCCGATGGGGATGTCCAGGGTGGCATTCAGCTGGCGGGCGAAGAAAAACGCCGTCGCGCTCATCCAGAGCACGCCCTTCGGGGTGGCGTCCACCCAGCCGCTGCAGTTGCGCACATCGTCCAGGATCTCGTCGGACTGGTCCTGGGAGACGGAGAACATCCTCACCTTATCTTTCAGCTTGATGTTCGCGATAATTTCGGACGAACCTTCCACGGGGCAGTTGAAGTACCCGCGCACGGGCATCTCCATATTCGACTGTCCGCTCGCGATCCACACTTCGCCGATCAGCACGTTGTTGATCGTGAGGGAACCGCCGTCGCCACTTACAGTGACGGTGTGTTTCTGATAAGAGGCTTCGGGAGTGAGTATCTTCACCCTCCAGACGCCCTTTTTGTCGGTGGTGGCTTCGTAGGTCCAGTCGTTCCAGCTGGGAGTCACTTTGACTACCGAAGCGGGGGTCGCGTGACCCCAGATCAGGACTTCGGCCTTCTGCTGAAGGACCATTCCGTCGCTGCAGGGCTCCTTGACCGAGAGCTTTGCGAATGCGCTGAGGGAGAGAAGCAGCAGCGCGGCTGCCAAAAGTATGCGTTTCATAAGCTGTTAAAAATTCAATGTGGTCTGGGCTCCGTCATATGCGACGGCTGCTTCGTTCACCCCGGCGGGGGAGACTATCCTTATCGTAAAGTTACGCTTTTTCGGCATACCTTTGAACTTTCCTTCGCGCGCGGCGATGCTGAAAGTGCGGGATTCCTCATCCCAGGTCATTCCGATGCGGCTGTACTTTCTTTTTTCGTAGTTGTAGTTGGTACCTTCGTCTTCATAGAGGCTGTAGGATGCGTCGCGGCCGGTGAAGACGAGGATGGTGAGGTCCGTCTGTGCCTCGGCCGTGCTTTCCACGGCGGGGCCGGTGGGCACTATCTGGCCTGCGCGCCAGTAGCGCGGGCAGTACTCGAACGGGGCCATAGCCATAATAGTCTGGCCTCCGCGGAGATAGCGGTAGTCGTTGTTTGCGTCGTACCAGTTCGAGCCGGCCGGCAGGTAGACGAAGCGGCTTCGGGCCTTGTAGGTGTAGACCGGGCAGACGAGGATGGCATCGCCGAACATATATTCGTCGCTGACCGTGCGTGCGCGCGGATCGTCGGTGAAATCCATCACCAGCGGGCGCATAATGGTGTAGTCGTCGAAATGCACCCGGGCCGCCATAGTGTAGATGTAGGGCATCAGCTCGTAGCGCAGGCGGTCTGCGGCGAGGATGGCTTCGTAGGCGGGGCTGCCTTCGGAATCGACGAACCACGGCTCACGCTCGGGCCACTGGCCGTGCGCGCGGTAGAGCGGGCAGAATACGCCCCATTCGTGCCAGCGGGCCTGCATCTCGCGCCACTCGAGCAGGTCTTCATTTACCTGGCCGGTGCTGTTGAACAGGGCCTGCGCCTGCATAAAACGTTTCTCCACGCTGAAGCCGCCTATGTCCTGGCCCCAGAAGGGGATGCCGGAGATGCTGTAGTTGAGGCCGGCGCTGATCTGCGCCTTCATATCCTCCCAGCGTGTGCCTATGTCGCCGCTCCAGCTGGCGGTGCTGTAGCGCTGAAGGCCCGCAAAGCCGTTGCGGGTCAATAAGAAAACTCTGCGTCCGTCGCGGGTAGCGCGCTGACCTTCATAAATCGCCTGCGCGTTCATAAGCGCGTACGCGTTGAAGTATTTGGCCGAAGGGCCGAGGGCGGTGGGGCCGCACATAGCCTTGCGATAGTCCATATCCGTGCAGTCGTGGATGTTGGGCTCGCTCGCATCCATCCACCAGCTGTCCACCTTCAGGCCGTAGAGATGGTCCTTCATCTGCTTCCAGAAGAGCTTGCGAGCTCCGGCGGAATAGGCGTCGTAGAACGATTGCTGGTAGCCCAGCCAGTCCACCACGCTGTCGCGCACGGGAGTCTGGTAGATCCATCCCTTCGCGTCCAGCTCTGCAAAATGCTCTGTGCCCACGTAGAACTTCGGCCATACGGAAATCATATAGCGCCCGTTCATAGAGTGGATGTCCTTTACCATCTTCTTCGGGTCGGGGAAGCGGGTGCGGTCGAATTCGTGGCTGCCCCATTTGTCGTCCTCCCAGTACTGCCAGTCCTGCACTATGTTGTCGATGGGGATGTGGCGCTTGCGGAATTCGGCCAGGGTCCCTACTATCTGGTCCTGGGTGGTGTAGCGCTCGCGGCTCTGCCAGTAACCCATAGCCCATTTCGGGACTATCGGCGATTTGCCGGTGAGGGTGCGGTAGCCGCCGATCACGCCGTCGATGCTCTCGCCGGAGATGAAGTAGTAGTCGATCTGGTCCTGCATCTCGCCCCACCACGACATAGCGGACTGGGTTTCGGGATCCACGGGGGAGAGCACGCGCAGGGCGCAGTAGCTCACGCCGCCGTCCGGTATCCACTCGATGCGTATGGGCTGCTCGCGGCCGGCTTCCATCCGAAGTTCGAACTTGCGGCCGTTGGGGTTCCAGGCGGTGCGCCAGATTTCCGGCATCAGCTGCCTTTCTCCGGCGTAGACCTTCACGTAGCCGGCGTAGTAGAGGTAGAAGCGGAAGATTCCGCTTTCGGAGGGCTCGAGCGTGCCTTCATAGATCACTCGGGAACCGTCGAATTCGAAGCCCTCGGGCGCGTTCATCACGCGGTCGCACTGCGGGGTGCGGAGATATTCCTGGGCGAGGGAGGTTTCCCTGCGCACCAGGATGTCGCCCCTGGCGGGGATGTATGTGCCGGTGAGCGCTCCCGCCAGGCCGTCTTTGTCGCGCAGGGTGAACACCTCGCCCAGCTGGGCATAAGGCCTCGGATCGCCCCAGCGGCAGAAGCTGTAACTATCCCAGAGGATGCCGTACTTCTTGGAAGACACCACGAAGGGGACGCTGATCTTGGTGTTGTACTGGTAGAGCTCTTCATTGCGGCCTTTCCAGTCCCATTCGTCGGCCTGGTGCTGACCGAGGCCGTAGAAGCCCTCGCTCTGGGGGGCGAAGGTCTGGCGGACGGTGTAGCCTTTGGTTCCTTCCACCTCGATGGGGCTGAAGCTGCGGCCGTTCTCGCTGAGAATGACGTTGCCGGTGCTGTCCGTGAAGCTGATGAAGCCGGTTTTGCGGTCCACTGTGGCGGTTATGACGCCTGTGGAAAGCGACACGCTCTGGCCGTCCTTGGTGACGATGGCGTCTTTGAATCCTTTCTGAGGTACCACGCAGAGGCTCTTTTCGCTGGAAAAACGTTTCCAACGGGGCACTGCGCTTACTCTTATGATGGTGGGAGTCTCAGCCTGCAGCCTGACCCTTGAGCCGTCACCGGTCCTTACCGTGACGCTGCCTTCCGAACAGGATACTGCGAGCAGCAGGACGGCGAGAAACGGCGCAGCCGTTCTGATAATGCCTTTCATTTTAAATGAGTCCGAGGAGTTTGTCGCGGCTCAGCAGGCAGTTGCCGATTCCGGCTGCTTTTGTGCCGAGTTTGGAGAATTTGAACTTTGTGTCGGAACTTACCTTGGTAAGCGAGAAGCGGTTCACGGCGGTCTTCACAGGCAGCATAAGGTAGTCTTTTCCGACTATCAGGCGCCCGCCTATGATCACGAGGCCGGGGTTGAAGATGTTGATCACGCCCGCGAGCCCGCGTCCGAGTGTGGCGCCGACTTCCTCGATGCCCTCGATTGCGAGCACGTCCTCTTCCTCCACCGCCTTCAGGATGTCCTTGAGGTGAAGGTCGCCGTTTTTGTCGTAGATGGCTGCCAGGGATGACTTGCGGCCCTCTTTAAGGCGCTCGATAATCATCCTCTGCAGGGCGCTGCCGGACGCTCCGGTCTCGAGGCAGCCCACCTTGCCGCAGCGGCAGATGAGGTTGTTGGTCAGCACGGGGAAGTGCCCTATCTCGCCGGAGAAGCCGGACTTGCCGTAGAACAGTTTGCCTTCGAGTATCATACCCATACCGAGGCCCCAGCTGAGGTTGACGAAGATAACGTCCTTCTCGCGGCCCGGGCCGAGGTTCATATACTCGCCGTAGGTCATTGCGCGTGAGTCGTTCTCTATCGTAACCGGCACTCCGAGCTGCTGCTCGAAGAGGTCTTTCATCGGGATGTCGTCGCTGACGAAGTAGGTGAGGGAGTAGCCCTTTTCAGGGTTCACACGGCCGGAGAGCGAGACCCCGACTCCGAGGACGTCCGCCCACTGGATGTTCGCTCCGGACACCTCCTCCTTAATGCGGAGGCAGATGTTCTTGAACGATTCGGCGTTGGCTTCGAGTACGAAGGGGATGTCCTGGATGAAGCGTATCAGATTGCCCTTGAAATCGCAGATGGCCACGTGGAAGTGCTGACGGGCCACGTCCACTCCCACGAAGTAACCCGCTTCCGGGTTGAGGCCGTAGGTGCTGGGGCGGCGGCCGCCTTTGGTGCCGACTTTTCCTTCGTCCTGGATCAGACCGTCGGCTATCATCTCGGAGATGATTTTCGTGATGGTCGGGACGCTGGTGTCCAGGTCCCGGCTGAAATCGGAAATGCTGTAGGTTCCGTTTTCTATGCAGAGGCGCAAGATTTCTTTCTTGAGCAATGCATTTTTACTGTCTTCCGTAACTAGTCGTGCTGTCATCGGTATTATGTCTTATTGCTGACAAATTTATAAAATAAAATGTGTATATTTGGAGGTTGTTTAAAAATTTTTTGAAATTATTTAAAAATGGCGAAGGGGAAAGTAAGAAAAATCATAAAAGGTACGCGGATGGGTATGCGCGGCAAGCTGATTCTCAGCCTTGGCGCCATCGCTGCGGTCCTGCTTCTCTCCAGCGTTATCTCCGTCCTGGAGTACAGCAAGATGAGCTCGTATGTGTCTGACCTCATCGCCAAGGACATAAACAGCATCAACGACGCCCGCCGTCTGGGTGAAGCGGCCGAAGAGTACAACCTCGCGATCCTGGCCGCCATCGGCGACGGCTCAGTGACGGAACTCCCGGATTTCGACGCCCTTGCCTTTATGCAGAAGTGCGACAGTCTCAGCACCGCCTTCACGGGAACCTCCGAGCTTGCGGATTCGGTCAAATACGCCTATTCGGCCTATATGCTCACCTCTATGGAGCTGGGCTTCGTGATCAAGGCGGACTTCATCAACACCCGCGACTGGTACTTCAACCGCCTCCAGCCGCGTTTCAACCGCCTCCGCGGGGACATCGACAACCTCAGCCTCGCCATCTACGACGACCTCCGTTCCAACTCGCAGAATATGGACAGCAGCCTGTACAGGAGCATCATTCCGGGTATCGTGGCCGTCGGAGTGGGACTGCTCCTGGTCGTAATGCTGCTGCTCTTTATGCTGTCGTACTACGTCAAACCGACTTACCGTATGGCGGCCGGCCTTAACGCCTACCGTTCGTACAACAAAAACTACAACGTCACCTTCGACGGCGACGACCAGCTCCGCGAAATCAACGACGGAATCACGGAACTCACCGCTGAAAACCAGACTCTTCGCAAAAGGATCCTAGCACTCAAGAATGAACCTAAAGGCAGTCAGTAGGAATGTAGGCTATGCGTTGCTGGTCAGCGCATTGTTTATGCTTCTCGCTCTGTTCGTGTCGTGGGGAACGAACGACGGAGCGCAGACGGGCCTTTTCATCAGTTTCCTGATCACCTTCATCTCGGGAGTGTTCCCGTTCATATTCGTCCGCGGCGTGCAGCCTATCACCATCAAGGACGGATATATGATAATAGTGATCTCCTGGCTTCTGTCGTTCATCTTCGGTATGCTGCCGTATGCGCTCTGGGGCGATCCGTTCACCCTGGCCAACGCCTGGTTCGAGAGCGTTTCGGGCTTCACGGCCACTGGCGCCACGGTGATAGCCGATGTGGAATCGCTGCCGCCAAGCCTGCTTTTCTGGCGCGCGGCGACGCATTTCATCGGAGGTTTGGGAGTCACCGTCTTCCTCCTTCTTCTGATTCCGACCGCGAGCCCTATCCGTTCGCGCCTCACCAATATGGAACTGTCGTCGCTTTCGAAGTCGAGCTATTCCGCCCGCTCCGGAAAGACGGTGTTCATCTTCACTTACATTTACCTCGGCATCTTCGTACTCTCGTTCGTGAGCTACCTGCTCGCGGGTATGCAGCCTCTGGATGCCGTGTGCCAGGCCTTCAGCGTGAGCGCCACGGGCGGCTTCAGCACCAAAAACATATCGATCCTGGGCTTCCATTCGACTCTTATCGAGGGGCTTACGATGGTGTTTATGCTACTGTCCTCGCTGCATTTCGGGCTTCTGTTCCTGTCGGTCGTGAACCGCTCGCTCAAGCCGCTGAACAATCCCGTCCTCAAGTTCTACCTGGTGGCGGTGTTCGCGGTGTCCATAATCACAGGCATCTCGCTGAAGTTCAGCGACACCATCCCGTCGCTCGGACGCGCCCTCTGGTGCGGAGCGTTCCAGACCATCAGCACTGTGACCACCACCGGCTTCGCTATCGCGGATAATGCCGCTTTCCCGATGTGGACTAACGTGCTGCTGCTGGCTATGGCGGTGATGTGCGGCTGCGCAGGCTCGACCTCCGGCGGTATCAAGGCGGACCGCGTGTTCATCCTTTTCAAGACCATAGGC
>JAFYIK010000274.1 GCA_017538685.1 Bacteroidales bacterium
TATTCTGTGTTACACTTTCACTGTGTGCTTCTGAATCGTTGTACTATGAGTGCCCAACAATCTTTCAACATCAGTGAATGTTTTTTCTCCAAGGACCGGGATCCGTCAGGATGAGCCGGTCCAGGAGGTCGGAAAGATCGTAACGGCTCCGCGTGATGTCATACACCGCATACTCCATTTGGTGGCTGACACTGACGGCGGCGAAGGATCGATCTCCTTTCGTGAAGGTCAATATCGACCTGTCCAACCCATCCGCGACCACGGCAAGGTCCGTCCCCACCATTCGTTCCAATGCTTCCCGAGTCCGGTAACCCCGGCAGCAAACCCGGGCAAATCCGAGGTTCCGAAGACGGATGACCCCGTGGATGCCGCAGCAGTCTCCGAAGCAGAGCCACTCCGGCGTGCTCTCCTTATACTTGAGCAGCGTCCTGTGGAAAGGCGCGCCGCAAGCGGAGAAGTTGGTCCAATTGCCTGCAAAGCCCCAACATTGGATGAAGCAAAGCATTTTCGGAGCGATGCCCCGGCTGCAGTAAAGCTGTTGGAAGGTCGCCAGCCCTTCCCCGCATACGAACAATACGGAGAGCCTCTCCGGCCCGTGTTCCTCTCCCCTGTTCGCATTCCGCTCAAACACCACCCAACTCGCACAATGCCTAGGGCCACCGTGCCCAAGGAAAGAGTCCCAATAGCCCCCACGACGGCCATCCCCCCGCTCGGGCGCCATCTCCAAAGTCCACCCCTTGGGAATGTATTCCGAAGGTTCCAAATGTCGATGGGCAATCACGTGATACCCCAGCATCGTTCGCGTATCCGCTAAAAACTCCCGCTCGGAGACATCAAAGTCGCAATACACGAAGCTGTTCACCCCGAGACTGCGCCAAGCGGTATTGCACAACTTGATGGGTCTACCGTCAGTCCGGCTGGCCGGATAATACACGGAGTCACGCAGAAGGTCATCCAGAGGGACAGGCCCGTTCTTGATCTGTTCGTAAGTAAGGTCGTTCAGTTTCATTTCTATTGTCTTTACAGTCACTAGTACCAAAGACAACGAAATATCTTTCAAGTGTTTTTCTGCAATAAGATGTGTGCTCTCCCGTAGTATATTAGAGTATGACGACCACTTGGAATGAGACGATTTTTGCGGGGATCCGCAGAGTGAACCAATGCCTTTACTCGAGCCAGCACCCCGAGAAAGCCGAAGCGATGCTATATATGATGGAAGACTGCCTCTGCTCTGGCGACGGCTTGAGCCCGAAAACGACATTTAGGGCAAAGAATGAGAAGGTTGTGGATGGGGATGTAAAAGGGGAAATGAATAAACCATCTATCTCTTTATATTCTTTTTAGATTATCGGCTATTTTTCCTTAAATTTGCTTTTGAGAAATAAGATTGAAATTATGAGACGAAAGAGAACAGTATCATATAAGGTATCAACTGTCAGAGAAGCCAAATCTATTGCATTGGATTATTTAAATAGCCTCAATTTAGAGAAAAACACTAAATTTGGGTTACCCGAGATTGATGACAGATTTGATATTTGGCGTGTGCCTGTTCTTTCTTCAGTAGGTGGGAAAATCGGGGAGATCGTCATTGATGCCATCACGGCTATTGTCGACGAAGCAAAGACAACAACTGGAGAGCTTCTCGAGTATCGATTAGATGGATGCGAAGAGGTCAAAAAGATAGCTATTGAAAAAAAGATTCCCACAATTTCCACATTGTTAAATACAATTTGTCTCGGCGATTCTGAAGTGGAATTGTCCAATATGCCTGAAGAGTGTGTGGATCTCGTTTTTACTTCTCCACCATATTTTAACGCGAAACCCGAGTATTCTGAGTATGTATCATACGAGGATTATCTTCTTAAAATGAAGCGAATCATACATCAATGCCATCGTGTTTTGAATGAGGGGCGGTTTTTCGTCTTGAATGTTTCTCCGATTCTTCTTAGGAGAGCAAGCCGCAATGAGGCCTCCAAAAGGATAGCTGTCCCTTTTGATTTTCATCGTCTTTTTATTGAAGAGGGGTTCGAGTTTATTGATGATATCATTTGGGTAAAGCCCGAAGGGGCCGGATGGGCTACCGGGCGAGGAAGAAGGTTTGCTGCCGACCGGAATCCATTACAGTATAAGCCAGTACCAGTAACGGAATACGTATTAGTCTATAGAAAAAAGAGTAATCGACTCATTGATTGGTTAATTAGAAAACATCCGGACCAAGAAGCCGTAGAGGGCTCCAAGATTGAGGATGGATACGACGTGACTAATGTTTGGCAAATTACACCGGCTCATAATAAAAAGCATCCCGCCGTATTCCCTATTGAATTAGCCGAAAAGGTGATTCGTTATTATTCGTTCAAAAATGACGTTGTCCTCGATCCATTTGCCGGGACAGGGACAACTGGAAAAGCGGCCCTAAAACTAGGGAGACGATTCGCTATGGTTGAGCAAGACGCAGAGTATATGGAAACGATTACTGAATTCTTTGGACCGCTTACCAATTCCTGCGCAATTAATTGGATTAATGTTCACAATGCAAATAATACACTATTCTAATGGCAGAGAAAAAACAAATCCAAAAACCTTATCTTCTCGACTTTATACCCAAAACCGGCTTAAGTCTTGTAAAATACAAGAGACAACAGTTTATAGACAAGCTTGGATTAGAGGTTGTACAAGACGTTGTCGCTTCAATAATGAAAGGGAAGAATGTTAGAGATCTTACTGAAGGGCTTACTCAACGTCGTGTTTTGATGGAAACCGCTTCGGTCCTTAAGACCTATTTAGATGCAATGAACTCCACTGATGATTTTGAGAACAATTTATCTAAAATCATCAAAGCGGATGTTTCTTTGAAAATGAGTGCTTCGCAAAAAGCCTATCTATTCTGGTTTGTTGGCTTAACTGGGAAGAGTATTCAAAATGTGGTTCGCGATGATGAACTTACAAAGTATTTCGAAGTATTCAATCATAATCTTAGGGATATTTCTGAAGACGTTAAAAGCACCTATGGTGATCTCTCACTCATCGCTAAATTTGGCGAAAAAGAACTCTCTTTAGAATGGCCTAATCTCATCCGACTTCTATTAGCTATTGGAGCATCTACTCTTACAATTCGTGGTTCAGAGAAGTCTTTGTATGGGAAAACCTTTGAAGTACTTGTCTTAGGTTCCGTACTTACTTTATTGGGATTTGATCACATTGACAAATGTGACGAATCAAGGGATCGTCAGGTATTTTGGCTCTCTGAAAGAGAGGACAAAAGGGAGAGTGATGCCACCCTCCTTGTTGGTAATGGCCACGGAGTTCGCTTTGATATCGGCTTTATAGGGAAAGGCAATACTGAGATCAGTTTGGATAAAGTAAGTAGATATGAACGTGAAATGGAAAGGGGGGGGAAGAATAATGAGATGTCAACAATTATCCTCGTGGATAAGATTGGCAAGAATAGCCGTATTACAGAGATGGCAAATAATATAAACGGAACCATCCTCCAGATGAGCCATCCTCACTGGGTTTATAATCTTGCTAAAACTCTCGAAACCAAATGCGATTATCGCTCTGATATTCTCAATAAATCCAAAGAAGAATCTCTGCTTTATATAGAAGAAAAGATGAAAAATATTCATCTTGAAAAGTTCCTTAAATATGCCCCAACAACGCAAAAGAAGAAAGAGGGAGGACAAGGGGGAAAATGAATAAGGGCAAAAATGAAGAATAGATCATAATCTTGAAGGATGTCATCTCCACACTTCCTTGCCTATTCATCCCACTTTCCATCTGAAGGTATTATTCGCGAGCGGGGATTTGTTTAGAAAAGAGAGTTCCTGTTTGAAAGGTTCATCCCCTTTTCTGATGGCGGGGCATTCCATTGGTATGTCTATAAGCAGATAGACCTAACCGACTCATCGACGCGATTGGCTATGTGCGCTTATTTCCGTTTTTGCCGTGGTCCTTCATCTCAGTTCCATTGATGGTGGTATGGACCATCAGGACAACGGGCTTTTCCTCCGTGTTCTCCTCATCCATCTTGTTCAGGATGGTTGGATGACTGCCGGACGTTCTAAAATCATATGGGGAAAGGCAACAATTTAACCGTTCTATAGGCGGACAATGAACTTATCTTGCCAACCGTCTTCTGCATCCGTCAAATTGGCGGAAGGGGCCACCCCGACTAAGCGAACATCTGCCGCATCCCAAACCGAACTGTAGGCCTAAAAGCAGAATCATAGTTTCCAGCCGTGAAAACGATGCTCATTTCCGGATTCTCCCGGGCGAATTCCACAAAGCGTTCATTGAAAAAGCGCCGAGTGAATGCGAGAACTACTGAATGTCGAAGATATCGTCGCAAACAATTAGAGCATCGGGACATTCCTTCCAGCACCAGAACTTCAATCGCTTGAAAAAAAGTTAATGTTCGTCCTCTCGGCCATTATTCTGATAGAATCGGCAATATGGGGGGCTGATTGCTTAGGGTGGGCTGAACGAAAACATCACATATATTTCCTGTAAAAAAAGTACTCTTATAAACCGAACATAATTAATTACATCCGAAGCGTTTTGAATGAGCGAGAAGCATTGGTTGGCATTTGTTGAATAATTCGTATCTTTGAAGCAACTAATAACCTATCTATTTACTATGGATTTAAAAGCTATTGTTACGATCGCTGATTGTGATCGCGAGATCAGTATTCGTGAAAATTATTTAAAGACGAACAACGTCCCGCCTTTTGTGGTCACTACCCTTCAGAAGGAAATTGCAGAATTAAATACACACAAAGCAAAGCTTACAGGTCCCATTTCCATCTATGATAGTTTAAAAACAAAGATAGGTTATAGTCAGCCCCTTCAGCAATGCATTAAAGAGGCATTTGATCATCTGACAGATCCTAAAGTTGACGACCCCACCATTCCAGGTTTACTCTTGGGAAGAATTCAATCCGGCAAAACGAGGGCATTCGTAGGAATTATGGCGATGGCCTTCGATAATGGATTTGACGCTTGTGTCGTCTTGACTAAACCTGATGATGGCCTTGTTATGCAGACCAAAGCTAGAATGGAAAATGATTTCAAGGATTTTCTTGACACAAGTTGCATTTACAACGAGAATGTCGTTGCTGTGTACAACGTTGAAAAGTCAATAACGCTTTCTCCGCTTCAGTGTTGTTATAAAAATATCTTTGTTCTACACAAGAACAGAAGGCTCGTGGTGATGAAAAAGGTTTTGGATAGCTATTTTCAAAACAAAAAGGTACTCATCATTGATGATGAAGCGGACTTCGTGAGTCGAACTTACTATGTTAAACAGAAGAGCGTTGTTGGTGGAGTCACCGGCTTTCGGATTGACGATTTAACAAGTAATCCTCTCGTCAGCTGTTATTATCTGCAAGTTACAGCGACTCCCTATTCCTTGTTGCTACAACCTAATGAAACAATCGACGTTAAAAATGGTGTCCTTTCTTGCTTCCATCCCCGCTTTACAGTGTTAGTCCCGACTCACGATCGATATGTTGGCGGCAAGCAATACTTCGAACGGGCATTGGACCCTCAATCTATGTATTCTTACTTGTTTCATCCAATCTCAGACATTTGCCTTGACAGATTACTCTCAAAGAATGAAGACCAAAGAATAACAAGGAATGCGGCGACCCATATTTACTTTCAAGATTTGAGAGACGCGTTGATGAGTTATTTCGTTGGTTCTTCCATTAGACGCGAACAAGAATTCACCTTGCATCGGGTTCATTACAAAACCAGTTTCCTGATCCATTGCGCTATTGAAAAGGACGACCACCTATACGAAAAGAAGATTCTCGACATTATTCTAAATGCCTGGAGAAGAGACGTTTTACAGCAAAATACCGCTCAATTACGCAAAGCTTTTGACAAGGCATACGATGATTTCATAGATTCAAACAGAGCGGGCAACAACTGTATTGATCCGGCAAAGAACAAAAAGGAACTGAATAATCTTTCTATGCCTTCCAGAACAGATGTATGGGATGATTTCTTAAGTGTTATCAATCAAACAGGGTATTCTGTACAGTGCATCAATGGTGACACAACAGACGATCCCAATCTTTACGAAAAAGATGGGCAATTGAAATTACCTTCGTTTCTGAATATCTTCATTGGCGGTTTTAAAGCAGACAGGGGCATTACCATTGACAATATGATCGCATTTATGTATGGACGCCGTACCAAAAATGGAGGATCGGCCAATACAATCCTACAACATATGCGACAGTATGGAAACAGGTCCGAAGAAGATCTTTCCGTTACCAGATTCCATACAACATATGCCCTATATGACAAGTTGAAGGATATTTACAATACCGATGAAAGCCTTAGGGATTTCTTTGCCAATAACGCGACTCCAACAGTAACTTACATTGACTATGATCCTACAACTGCCACATATAGATTATGCAGCCCCCAACAGACACGAATGTCTTCCCTTCGTGCTTACGGGAAATTTGGGCGTTTAATTGCGACTCCTGGGTTCCAGACAGGGAACGCTGCAACTATATCTCCAACCATTCAAAGTATTGATAAAGAGTTGACATCAGCCGCTCTGGAAAAAACACCCTTCAAGATGGATAAGGCAGATGCATATCGCATTCTTAATCTGATTAAATCAACCCTTATCTATTCTGGTCCAACCTCTCAGTGGGATCCCAAGACAATGGTCGAGGCCATTGAGAAGTTTGGTCATCAAGATGGACAAATCTGGGCATACTATGCAACAAATAGAAATCTGGCTCGCCTAAAAAAGAATGGACGATTTGAAGATGCTCCCGAAGATGGTAAGACTGACACGCCAATTGCAACCGCATATGCTACTGACAGACCATTTTTGATGTTTATAAAAGAAAATGGCGATAGAACAATTGGGTGGAACGGAACGCCGTTTTACTGGCCCGTGCTCAGATTGCCAAACAATATACAGCCCAATATCTTTTGTGATGGTGCTATCAATGCACCTCGACAGAACGCACAACTGGTTGTAACTCTCCCCGATGGATCGACCATCAATAAAGGAGGGGTACAAGACACTCTCATTGAATGCATCAAAATAGCAAATCCCCAGACTGTCCAAAACTTGAATATTCAATATCGAAAGAATAATCTTGTCTTCTCCGCCGGCAGATGCCCCAATGGTTATTCTACTATTATTGCAAAACAGTATTATTTGCGTAAAGGAATCAACAGCCAACAGGCGGTTAAGTTTCTGAATGATATTTCTTCAAAATTAAATCTCGGTTGGAACATTTCTTTACAATAGCGTCAGAAGAGGAAAGAGTATCTGAAGGTATTCGAAGTCTGCTTGAAGAGTGGGCCGGCACCGAAGTTTTATTATCTATCTGAAATAATCCGCGGTCAGGAAACTGAATACAGATAACCATATGATCGACAACACCATCATAAAAAATGTTCTCCGCAACGCTTGGAAATGCGAAGATCTCAACTACTGGACCGATTTGGAAGAAGTCGAAAGGGATGCACGAGGGATATTCTTTTGGAAGCTATCCGAACGGGTTCCAGCAAGGAATCCGAGTAAAGCCTTCGACCTGGAAGAAACCTTCAATGCCATCAAAGAGGCGGCCCCTTCTCTCACAATCGTCAGAACAAAGGGCGGAATCAGAATAGATATACCCGGAGATTCAATCGGAATCAACATTGCCGGTGGAAAAGTCTCACTCTTTTGCCGGGAACTCCATAGCGGGTGCGATGTGAGCACGTGGACTCCCGAAGACCTGGCGAAGGTGATTGCAGCTATGGCGGACTTCGACTCCCTGAGTGTGCCTTTCCGGGAGAAAGTCCGGAAACAAGTTGACGAAGAGAAGAGAAGAAAGGAGGTAAAAGATGATTTCTGGGAAAAAGAGAGAGAATTTCGCGAAATCGTTTATCCCGTCCTTGCGGACAACCGTGACACCAGTGCCTTCCGGGATAAATACCTGCGTATGAGAAAGGTCTTCTATAAGAAGCTTGGGGACGAATACGACGAAGGGATTCTGGAAAACGACTGGAAAGAATTCAAGGAAGACCTAGAAGAAGACATTCGCCACGACCGGTCGCTTGAACTCCGGAAAACACGGGCGAAAGCCAAGGAAAAGGAACTCGATATCTGCGCCGCATCCTTGGAAGCCATCCTCGACCGGCCGTGCTGGGCCTTCCGGTGCTCCCCGTGCAATATGAAGCATTGGGATGAATATGTCGTCGAACTCAATAGCGGGCAGCCGGTTTCTTTCAAAGACTATTCCCGGGAAACGGGATCGTTGAACCGGGCAATTATCAAAACTGTCCCCATCCTAGAGGCATTCCTTCCGTACGCATCGACAAATCTGTCGATAATGAAACGCACCCCGCCTGAGGAGAGCAACACGACCTCCTCCCGTGCGCACTATGCTCGGGCGTTTCTTAATCAATTCGGTGACGATGAAATCTTAGCGACCCTCCAACAGAAACTGAAGGCCACCCGCCGTCCCGTCATCCTCTTGCCCAGGACACGCAGCATTAAACTGTTATGCTTCTATCCGGACACAAATAATGAAGCCATACTCTATTTCACACTGAAGAAGCCGAGCGATTTGGCCCAAGTCGAAGACCTCGTCTCTGCCGTTAGACGGCTATACTCAACTTTCCTAAAGTACTGGAAATTCTCGCATAATTAGAGAAATAAGGAACTAAATTTGTGAGATTAGGGACTACCTTCTCCACCAAATCACAGATTCTAATTGGGACGAGGTTGCCTAACGAGGATTGACTATGAAAAGAGACGAGGAAAGAATACGGTTGGCTAAAATGATGTCCTTGGGTAAGAGGATGGACGAAAACCTCTCAATGACCGAAGCAGAAGGTTATAAGAAGCAACCGCTGACGGAAATGGCATATGAGAAGAAGATGTTCAAGGCCATCATTACGAACCTGTCACAACAGATTATCCAAAACTGGTGCTTAATCCGCTACGGACGGCTGAACAACGCCGATATTGAAACAATCACCCATTGGAAAACCGAACTGATGGCTCACCTACAAAATGCGTCAAGCAACAAGATTAAGGGTAACAATTCCCTTCAAGCGAGGACAAAGGCTATTAACGAGGTTTGGGTGAACGAGAAGGAGTACGCCACCGATTCCAATGTCATTAACCTTACCGTGTACGGCAAGTTTGTAAACGAGGGTTTGGATGTCAATTCCGACAGTTATAAGCAAACCCTTGAAGATTGTATGACGGCTTCTGGAGACATCATCAACGCCATCGCAAGCGAGAGCGCCGAGCAGATTTCACAGTATGTGAGTTCGCTATAAACTAAGCCCTGTTTGGATAACAAGTAAATAGTTCCCCAAAAAATATTTTTGGCGGTTTCTATTTTCCCGTGTACATTTGTGGTGTCGAAAACAGAATCCCAATCCACCGCCCCAAAAGACCAAATTTTTTCTAGTTGATTTTCAGCAACTTACGAAAATTCAAGAAAAATTTTTTTGGTAATTCCAGCTGAGATTGGTATATTTTTCCTGCCAAACAAAAAAAGACCGCCTATGAAGCATCATTTTTCATATCCGGTGAGTCGCCCGCAAGGCACCCCGGCCTCATAACCGTTTTTCAGCGCAGTATATATATTAGTTAACGACCTTATCCAATAAGGTCGCGTTTTTTCTGCGCGCATTCCCTTTACATATTGGGTCTGAAAAGGCCCCCTGATGGTGTGGTTTGGCAACCTCGCCCAGGAAGAAATTGCCATAACATTTAAATCTATCTGCAAATGGGAAAAACGATTTACGCAAAAACCAAATTCATTCACAACCAGACCCGCAAGCTCGCGGAAGAGCGCCTCGATTTCCTGAATGGGAAACGGCTCGGAGACGTGAGCATCGGCATCGAGGACAATGCGAACTGCCGGAAGATCCGTCGGATCATCGAGAAGAGGACGGCCCAGCAGCTGATCAAGAACAACAAAGCAAACAAATTGGAGGGAAATGGAACCCGGTACAATACCCGCCGCAACGTTTCCAACCAGTTCAAGAACCTGTTCGGTCAGGTTCCGACCGGGTTCCATTACAGCGCTTAATCATTAACAATTAAATTAAAAGGAGGACTGCCTATGGCAAAAACGAAATCTAACACTACTTCTATGAGAAACTTCAACTTTCTGCGGCCCGACCAGATCAAGGCTGGACTGGACGAGTTCGTAATCGGCCAGGAAGAGGCGAAGATCTCCCTCTCCGTGGCGGCATACAATCACTACAAGCGAGTGGCGAACGATTCGCTTGGGGAATACGACGTGGATATTGAGAAATCCAACATCATCCTGCTCGGAGAAACGGGATGCGGGAAGACGCACCTTGTACGGACGCTCGCGAAGCTGTTGGACGTGCCGTTCCACATCCAGGACTGCACCAAACTTACGGCGAGCGGCTATGTCGGATCCGACGTGGAGGAATGTCTGGTGGGTCTGCTCCGTGCCTGCGACTACGACGTCACCAGGGCGGAGTACGGCATCGTGATGCTGGATGAGGGTGACAAGATTGCCAAGAAGGATGAAAACCCGTCCATTACCCGGGACGTATCCGGTGAATGCGTCCAGCAGTCGCTGCTGAAGATTGTCGAGGGTGACATCGTGGGTGTTCAGCCTACGGGCGGCCGCAAGCATCCGCAAGCGAGTTGCCTCCATATGGACACCAAACACATCCTCTTTATCCTGGCGGGAGCTTTTGTCGGCATCGACAAGATCGTCGAAAGACGGATTGGGCAGGGGGCGCGACGCATCGGCTTTTCCGAACAGGTGGAGAATAAGCCGTCGAAGGGAAGCCTCTACGGGAGGGTGGAATCCCGCGACCTGATGTCATTCGGGCTCATCCCTGAGCTGGTTGGAAGGTTCCCCGTAGTCACTTATGTGGAGCCCCTGGACACAAAAGCTTTGGAAAAAATCCTGACAGAACCGAAGAATGCGCTCATTCGGCAGTATACATCTATGTTGGAGATGGATGGCATCGGACTCAACTTCGACCCGAAGGCCCTCCACAACATCGCAGAAAGGGCCCAGCAATCCGGCACTGGGGCTCGCGCCCTGCGCGGTATCCTGGAGCGCGTCCTACGAGACGTAATGTTCGAAGCGCCACTCCTGGCCACAAGAGGCCAGAAGAGCATTCGGATAACTGAGAAGAAAGTGGATCTGGCACTCCAGAACTACGCATAATATGATTATTAACCTAAAATAAACGATGAAAGAAATGAATATTACTCCAGTAAAGCGGCTTGTCCGCGAAACCGTCTCTCAGCTGAAGGACGGTATGATCTCCCCCGAACGCGCTTTCGCCGTGATTCGGTTTGCCACTGACGGCTCCGATGAGCCCGAAGCCTGGGCGCAACTGGCCCGGTTCTACAACAATGGTATCGGCTGCGAGAAGAACGAGGAGCTGGCGCTCGACGCTCTCCGCCGGAGCGGAAAGGTCGACTGGCTGGTTGGATCGACCCCGCTCCGGGATCCTTTCGAGTTCAGCTCGAGCTTCCCGATAGATGAGGATGAAGTGTATGTCGAACAGAAAGACGAGAATCGACTGGTTGATACCTTCCTGGACGAGGATGACTATGAGGGGCTGGAGCTTTATGCGCACTACAGCCCGGACAACCTCGGTTGCAGCGAGCAGCATCCGATGGTCATCCCTCGGAAAAGGGACTACTATGAGGAAGAAGATTTGGTATTGGATGCCATCCTGCGCCCGATTCCCTACCGCTATGTGGATTACGAGATTGCGGATCAAACCCTCCTGACCCAGGGCGACCGCTTCATCGACCATATCAAGGTCCACGTCTACAGCCACCCTCTCCTTACGGAAGATGCGGACGGCGAATTGTATCTTCCGGCAAGGAAGGACCTCGGGTATGAAGACTACTGGTTCGAGCTTCCGGGAAGTTACAGCGCCTTCAATGATTATTATCAGGAATAATCAGTATATTTGCTAGTAGACTAACCACGTAACGATATAACACCCTATGAAAGTATTGTTTCATCCCTCGTTTGACAGGGGTTATCACATCGACCAGAACAAAGGATCCGACACTTTGGGAACGAAGGTTGTCGGAATGGCCGGTCTGTTGGATCTTCTGTCCCTTCATAACGGGTTGAGCGGACGCTTCGCTTCAGATGGCGAGCGCGCGGCTGCGTATCTTTCCGATGTAGAGAAATGCGCGGAAGGATCCTGGATCGAGGAATCCTTCAAGAACGACAGGCTGGGCGTTTCGCAGCGACTTCTGGAATGGCGCGACTCCTTGATTATGGCCGGATGGAAACCCGACCTGGGCGGTACGGAGAAAACGCCCAAGCTTCAACTGCTCAGCCGAATTGAGCAGTTCTGGAAGGCGCGTCTGAAAGGGACTTCCGACCGTTGGCTCGAATTGGCCGACCGGTCCACCGCACAGTCCCTGCTCGGCAAAGACGACCAGATAATCTGCACTTGCGCAAAGGAGCAGTTGCCGCTGCTTGTTCAGAAAGTGCTGGAAGCGTGTCACGCGGAGTTTGCCTTGTATCCCGAAGATGTGAGAATCCCGGATAATCTCAATGTCAATGTGTTACATTACAATGACCTCCTCGATGCCTACCGCCAGGTTGCAGCCGGGAA
>JAFYIK010000275.1 GCA_017538685.1 Bacteroidales bacterium
GCTGTCGTACCAAGGATGGCTGACGGTGCCGTGCTGAGTGGCCTCGACATAGTTTTCGGTCCTCTCGCCGGGCACGATGAGCATAGGGAGATACCTGGTGCCGTCGCGCTGGACGTACACGTTCTGGGGGTCGTTGACGCTGACGCCGTCCACGATAAAGTGATAGGTGTAGATCTCCGGTGCGGGAAGGGGAATCTTAACCTCCCACACGAAGTTCTCGCCGCGCCTCATATCGATGGTGCCGATCCAGGGATTCTCCATCCACGAACCGTTGAGTTTCACGACGGTGGCGTAGTCGGCCTTCAGACGGAAGGTCACGCTGTCGCCCTGGATCTCAGGGGAAATAATAGGTTTCTGGTTGCCCCAGAAAGCGAAATTCGAAAGCTCCTGTGCGCCAAGGCCGAAGGCCATAAACAGCGCGCAAATAACTATAACAATACGTTTCATCTGTTACTTGAAAAGAAGTGGAACAAATTCGGTGAGGTAGATCCTCCAGTTGCGCCAGATGTGGCCGCCTTCGGTCTCCATATACTTATAAGGGTAGCCGGCGTCGTCGAGTTTCTTCATAAACTCTTTGTTGGCCTGGTAGAGGAAATCGGTATTTCCGCAGCCGATCCAAAGCAGCACGGGCTTCTTGCCGAAGTAGGTGGCGAGTTTGGCATCCACGTCCTGATACATAGGGCTGACGGAAGGATCGCTCACTCCGATAGCAGCTGAGAACATACCGGAATAGTTGAACATATCCGGATAGTTGAGGCTGAGATAGAGGGTGTGCAGACCGCCCATCGAAAGGCCGCATACGGCGCGGGAGGTCTTCTTCGCGATCGTGCGGTAGTTCTTGTCGATGAAGCCCACGATCTCGGGGAAAGCCTTCTCGAAGGTGCCTTCCATCGTCTGCGGGAGCTGCATAGTCGGGCGGGTGTAGCCTGTGCTGTTCTCACCGGGAGCAGCCTCCTGGGAGATGTTGCCGTTAGTGAAGACCACGATCATAGGCTTCGCCTGTCCGCGTGCGATAAGGTTGTCCAGAATCTGAGTCGCGCGGCCCTGGGTCACCCACGCATCTTCGTCGCCGCCGATGCCGTGGAGCACATAGAGCACGGGATACTTGCCCTTGCCTTTCTCGTAGCCGGCGGGGGTGTAGACGGTGAGCCTGCGGTCGAAACCTGCGGTCTCCGAGCGGTACCATACCTTCGACACTGTGCCGTGCGGCACGCGGTGGATGGCATAGAGGTCGCTGCGGGCGCCTTCGGCCGGGACGAGCAGCACGCTGGTGAGCGAAGCTACGTCGCGGTTGACCCACATATTCTGCGGATCGATGACGGTGTCGCCGTCGATCTTGAACGTGTAGTTGTAGAGGTCCGGGGCCACGGCGAAGTCGGTGGTGTACTCCCACACGCCTCTCTCGCCGCGGACGAGCTCACGCACGCCGGGGGCGTCGTAGACTATATGCTGTCCGCCCCAGTCGATTTCCATCTTCTGGGTCGGGAGGAAATCGCCGGTGACCTCCACCTTCGATGCGCCCTGGGCCTGGTAACGGAAAGTCACCGTGCCGTCTGCGTTGATCTCAGGCGAAACCACCTGGGCGCCGCCCCAGAGAGCCTGCTGTGCACTGGCGCTCAGGCCAATGCACAGGGAGACTATGAGGATAAATAACTTCTTCATCGATTAGGCAGCTTTTGCTACGTTGTCAAGAAGGATGGAACCGGCTCCGGCAGGCTGCCAGGTGCTGCTGTCAAGGACGGTATCCTTGAATTCGAATTTGAGGGTGCCGTCGGCATTTGCGGAGACGGTGATCTTCGAGCCGATGTTGATGAGGTAGTACTTGTCGTCCAGTTTGTAGTAGCATCCGCACTCCACCATACCGGGCATATAGACACCGTTGCCGGCAGTACCGACTGCGCTCGGGTAGCTGACGACATCATATTCGCCTGCAAGATCCTCAGATCCGGCGGCAACGAGAAGGTCGAACGCTGCTACGAAATCTGTGCCTTCCTTCACGGTGACTCTCCAGAGGGTAACTCCGGACAGAGCGGATCCGTCCTGCTGGGTGTTGCTTGCGGTCTCGTCCACCATAGTGTAGGTAAGGCCGGAAGTGATGTTGAGGTCAAGGCCCGCTACGCCGCCTTCAGGCTCGGTGAGAGCCTCGATAGCGCCTTCGAAGAGGTACTCGGTGGGATATTCCTTACCCCAGGAGATCTGCCAGCCGCCTTCGATTTTCCTGACGACCACGATGCCGTCTACAATCCTCTTGTCGATAGTGGATGCGCCTTCGGCCACGGTGTTCCAGGTAGTACCGTAGAC
>JAFYIK010000276.1 GCA_017538685.1 Bacteroidales bacterium
GAAACGGTCAGAAACCGTTTTGAAAACTAGCGGACAGGAACGTACTGGTCCAGATTCTTGACCGTCGTCTTGCGGGCAGCGGTCGCGACCTTCACGGCAACCTTCGCCTGCTGGGGCTCGCGCACGGCGGACACCCACGGCTGAGGCAGCGAAACATTACCCTTTTCGCTGCTCTGGAGCTTGGCGGAGCGGAGTGCATTCGCAAGAGCCTGGCTCATCACGCTGGCAGCATTCGCATTCTCGGAAGGAGTGTAGCTCTCCCAGAAGTGGCCGAAGCTACCTGCGCTCACAGCGAGAACAAAGTGGAAGTTGTACGTGTTGGTCTTGGCATCATAGTAGCTGTGCACCGCCTTAGTTTCGTCGGCCGCGAGGCTCTCATCGGAGTACCAGTCGAACGGATCCACATAGTAGACAGCGCCATAGGAACTGTGGTCGGCACCGATGTAGAAGGTGGGGATATAAATCTCGCCATTCTCATCCATCGTGAAGGAGAAGTCCACGCCGCCACCCCAGTTAGGGAACACATAGGTGTTCTCGAAGTTGGGATTCACGTAGAGTTCCTGGGCATCGTCCTCACCTTCCCACCAGGAATCATAGGTATAAGTACCCACGCAGAGGAGTTCGTTCGGCAGACCGGCAGTGGTCCACTCCGTGGTAGCGATGGTGTCGGTGTCGCCGTTGGTAGCCCACACGATGACCGTATAGCTGGTCAGGGCACGCACACCGTCGACCAGACCGTAGTAACCACCGGCCTTGTTGATCTGGGCGAGCGTCTCGGCGCTGACGGCCTTTGCAGCCTTCACCTTTGCGTTGTAACCCTCGACATTATCCTGATACTTGGCAGTCTCCACGTAAGAGATATGAGCCTCGGTGATACCGTTGCCCACCACGTAGAAGGCGAAGGATTCGCTGGGATCATACTCGCCGTAGCGGGCAGGAATCTCCTCGGCACCCACCTTGATGTCCACGGCATATTCATCCACGTCGCCAGCCGCAACATGCTTGAAGGTGACGCTCGTGTTGTTCTGGGCCTTCCCGCTCTCGTCGTATGCGACAGCGACGAAGGTGTAGACACCGGTAGTCTCGGGAGCGAGCTCCAGGGTAGCATACTTGACAGCCTCTTCCTCGTCCAGTTCGAAGTCGCTGAACTCCGTGGAAGCGTCGGTGCCGTCCATAACGGCCGCCACCTTGTTGCCCACCTGGGTCGCGGTGAGTTCGCCCTCATAGACGGCATACTTGATGCTGGCCACATCCACACCGGCTTCGATGCTGACCGGGGTGACGCCGTCGACAGAATAGTCGGACTCGGCCTCCAAGCTGTAGTCTACACGGGTGAAACCGTCGACGATGGCAACGAACTCATAAGGATCGCTGGAGAAGCCGCCCAGACCGGGGATATAATAACGGAGGGTGAAATAGAAACCGCCGTTCCCGTCATAGTAACCGATAGGATAGCCTCCGTCCGGATCGCCATATTTCTTGGCGAACTCCATCCAGGTGAACTGATCGATACCGGAAGTCTGGCGCTCGATATGATACCAGTAGTAGTCGTAGACATAGATCGGATTGGCCGCCTCACCCACGGGCTTGGACGCCCAGTCGGCATAGTCGAAACCGAAGTACTGCTTCTGGACCTCGAGCAGATTGTTGCCCTCCCCATTGTTGTTCTTGGTGTACCAGTTGAACTGGAGGGTGGCATTCACCGTATCTCCCCAGATACCGCCGTCTTCGACGCTGTAGATGGTGCAGGTGCGGACACCGTCCACCTCATAGTACTTCATCTTGGCCATATGGGTCTCGTTCCACCAACCCTCGTTCAGGGTGATGAGAGCAGGCTCGCCGGTCACAGGATTCAGGAAGTCCTTCATCTCCACACGCATCACGCTGAAGTCCAGGGCCACCGGGCTGCTGTTGTACTTCGAAGCATACTGGTCGCCCTCGATCAGAAGGCTGGCGCTGTAGGTCGTACCCTCCACCGCGTTGTCGAAACGGAGGACGGTGACGGTCTCTTCCTGACCGTCGGCAAAACTGACGTCACCAAGCGAGAAGATACCGTCTTCAGAAGTGGTAAGGACCACCGGGACGGTGACAGCGCCGCTGGTGTTGGTACGGGCGACGGTAATCTCCACGCTGGGATCCTGGGTAGGATTGTAGACGTGGCTGCCGCTGGCGGCCTGCGTCGGGAAATACACGCCGTAGCAACCGGAAGCCTCAGGCTCGCCCGGCTCGTGGGGCTGGATCTTTTCCTGGCAGGAAACGACCGCGAAAGCAAGTGCGGCAATCCAAGCTAAAGATTTGATATACTTTTTCATACGGATATCTGTTTAAATTAGTCGGTCACACCGTCACGAAGGCCGGGATTCATATCGATGGTAGGCTGCTGGCCACCCTTGTTGTCCACGATACCGAAGTTGGTATTCATTTCTCCCTGAGGGAAGCGCATCCTCAGCCAAGGATCCTGGGAATCCAGGTTGAAACGGAACGCATCAGCGATGTTGGAAGTGCCCGGGCCGTGGGAACGGACGATGGGCTTGTCCAGACGCAGGTTGTCGAACACGCCGAATCCCTCGCCCCAGAGCTCCACGCGCCTCTGGTACCAGATCTCGTCGAGAAGCGAGCGGCCACCGGCGGTAGCGCTGTAGGAAGGATCACGGTAGGTCTTCACGAAGTTCTCCAGGATGGAGGTGGCGGTACCGGCGTCGGTATGCGCCTTGGCCTCGGCCTGGATCAGGATCATCTCCTCAACGCGCATCAGCGGCATATCCTCCTCGTTGATCACATTACCGATGGAGGTGGCGCCGAACTTCACGTTGGTGTACGGCAGGAAGGCGAGCTTGTTGTCACCGTCGTCAGCATTGGCCACGTCGTCAAAGCCGGGCCAGGCAAGACCGTTCAGCAGCGGGGACTCGAGGTTCTCGTCGACCCACCAGCCCTTGCGGACATCGGTAGCGGGGATCTTGTCCCAAAGCATCTTGTTGATGCAGGTGTAGCACTGGCA
>JAFYIK010000277.1 GCA_017538685.1 Bacteroidales bacterium
AGTGCCGCAAGAGCGAGCACAAATCCGATGGTTTTGCTGAATGTGTGTTTCATTTTATTTAAAAGTTTAGTCAGGTTAATAATTGATTGGTTTAGAATTGATACTGGAGCGGTTCGTCCAACTCGATTATCTCCACTTTCGAGGCTATTACCTCAAAAGAAGTCCTTTCGACCCCGTCCTGCCCAGTGTACTGATGAGACTGGAGCCTCCCGATCACATACACTTTAGTCCCTTGCTGAAGTTTGTCCAGGCCTTTGATCCTGTCGTTTTCCCACGCCACGACGGTGTGCCAGGTGGTGTCTATCTGCGCAACCCCTTCTTTGTCTTTGTATGCACGGGATGTGGCGACCGAGAACCTCGACATTTTACTTCCTGAGAAATTTTGAGTCTTCACTGTTCCGATGACTCCTCTCAACTCGATTCTGTTTAAATGTTCCATTAAGTTTTTCTTTAGTATTAATAGGTTTAACTTCTGCTCCCGGATAGGTCCGCGGCCCGTAGGGAGCAATGCAAAGGTGAGGAGGAAAAACGGGCCCTGGAAGCATTTGTGACGGGATTCGGCAAATAAATACGTTTCTTTCGGGAACGCGCGCATTCTTTCATCAAGCGCGAGTATTCTTTACACTGAAACGCTCGCCGAAAAGTATTCTTTCCGACCGAAAAAAATATTTTTATGAAAAATAAATTTTTAGGGTGTTCGCGTTGACCGGCTTTTGACTAGTTTGCGCACTATGGAAAAACAAAGGTATTGTCTGAATTGCGGCGCCCCCCTTTACGGCCGGCCGGACAAGTTGTTCTGCAGCGATCGCTGCAAGGACAGCTGGCACAACATAAGAAGAAGCAGGATAAGGAAGAAACGCTCTTCCGTGATGAGCATACTCGACAACAATCACGAAATCCTCGCCGCCCTCCTCCGGACAGGGAGAACGGTGTGGATAACGCCTCTCGTGGAAGCGATGGGTTTCAGGTGGGATTATTTCACCAGACTGGTGGAAATAAAACACGGAAGCATACTCTGCGAATGCTTCGACATCAGATATCGTGTATCAAAAACTAAACTCTCGAGCCTGGCTCGAGTGTCTGAATATCAGGGAGATAAGCCCCAAGAAAGGGCTCAAATCAGTTCTGCTGAGAGGTCGTAGAGATCGGCTCCCGTAATGCGCGCCTGAACGAACTTTCCGACGAGAGCTTCCAAATCGGCGCCCTCCGGAGCGGAGACTATTATCTCGCCGTCCACCTCCGGGCTCTCATACTGGCTGCGGCAAACTAGTTTCCCGCCAGGAGCGACGGAGTCCACCATCACCTTCTCCACAGATCCGACCCTGCCCTTGTTAAACGCCAGCGAAATATCGGCCTGCTGCTGCATCAGCGAATCCAGTCTCTGCTGCTTCACTTCGGCCGGCACATCGTCAGCGAAGTGATCTGCGCCGTAGGTTCCTTCCTCTTCGCTGTACATAAACGCCCCGAGCCTTTCGAAACCGGCTTCGCGGCAGAAAGCCATCAGTTCATCGAACTCGGCCGGTCCCTCTCCGGGATGCCCCACTATCATAGTGGTGCGGAGAACGACTCCGGGCACCCTTGAGCGCAGCTGCGAGATGAGATGGCGGGTCCAGGCACCGTCCACGTGGCGCCTCATCTTCGCCAGGACATCGTCTGAAATATGCTGCAGGGGAATATCGAGGTACTTGCAGACCTTGGGATTCGAGGCCATCTCTTCCAGGACATCCTCCGGGAAGTCGGCAGGATAAGAATAATGGATGCGTATCCACTCTATCGACGGGATAGCGGAAAGTTTCTGAATCAGCTCTGCCAAGGCGCGCCTGCGATACAGATCAAGGCCGTAATAAGTCGTGTCCTGGGCTATCAGGATGAGTTCCTTGACACCCAGGGCGGCGAGGTTCTGCGCTTCCTGCACGAGCTCCTCCATAGGCACGGAACGGTGTGCGCCGCGGATGAAAGGGATTGCGCAGTAGGAGCAGCGGCGGTCGCAGCCTTCCGAAATCTTAAGGTAGGCCGTGCCCGGGCCGCAGTCGGTCGGAATGCGCTTGCTGCATTTGGCGTGGTCCGGAGTCACCCCCAGATGAAGGAGAATAGGATCGAAGTCGCGCGCTCCGAACCAGGCGTCCACCTCGGGAATCAGCGAAGGGAGCTCGGCGGAATAGCGCTGGCTCAGGCAGCCGAACACCACGAGTTCGCCTACCAGCCCCTGCTTTTTCAGCTCCACAGCCTCCAGGATTGCGTCTATGCTCTCCTGCTTCGCGTCGCCGATGAAGCCGCAGGTGTTCATCAGGAGGTAATCGACCGCCTCCGACGAACTTTCGGGGACAACGACGAAATCTCCCCCCAGCTGAGAGAGGAGATGTTCGGTGTCCACACGGTTTTTAGAACAACCGAGAGTGACCGCCCTAAGCTTCAGCGGGCTGTTCTTCTTCGGTTTCAAAATCGAAAGATGCGTACTTCAGAAGATCATTGTACCACTCCACGATCTTGCGCATATGCGACACATAGAAGCGGTCGCCGTCGTAAGTCGGAACGGCCTTGCCGAAAAGCGCCTTGAGCTCGGCGTCAGCGGCCTTGGAGGAAGGAGCCTCCTTGCCGTCGAGTGCCTTCTGAAGGGCCAGGAACACGTCTGCGAGCTTCATCTCACCTTCATCCGTGAAGATGGCGATGTCTGCGAGGGTGGTGATCCTGTTCCTTGCATCGAACACTGTTCTCTTCCCGTCTGCAAGCGCCTCGGCGATGATGCCGCCGCGCGCCTGGGCGAGATAACGGTACAGTCCGTGCTGTCCGGAAACCGAAAGAATCTTTGCGAGATTAGTTTTCATATCCTATATGTTTTTATCATTCTGTCTACCTGGTCGTGCAGTTCCTGCAGACCGGAATTGTTTTCAATTATAAAATCCGCTTCGTCCAGAGGCATCTCCTGCTGAACTGCGTCTCTTTCTCCCACCTTCGGGTTGCGCCCGAGCCTCACTTCATACGGAGCGCGCACCAACACTATCCCGGTGAACTCTCCCTTGAACTGAGCCTTGCCGTAAGCCACAGCAGATTCGAAGAAAACGGTCTGCATCCGGCATTCGGAAACGAAACGGCGGAAATCCTCCAGCACCAGCGGATAAACCACCGCTTCGAGCGCCTCGCGCGCCGCTGTATCGCCGAAAATGGTCTTTATCTCCGCGAAAGGCCGTCCTATCGCCTGCTCTATCCGCTCTTTCAATCCGGGAACCTCGTCATAGAGCGCCTTAGTGCGCGAATCCGAATCGTAGACCGGATAGCCGAGCTGCCGCAGATATGAGCAGACTTCCGACTTTCCCGAACCGATAAGCCCTGTGACGAGTATCTTATTCACGGCCGGCGACCTCCGATTCCACACAGTCGCAGAACTGCGGGTCCGCCTCCCAGGAGATGGTCATCTCCGGCAGGCCTTCTGCCCGGACCATACACTTCCCCCCTATCGAAGCCGCGAACTCGTTGTAGTCCACGTAGAAATCCGCCGCGCCGGCAGGATTCCCGCTGATGGGGAAGATGAAACGGAAGCTTACGTCCACGGTCGAAGGATAAACGGACAGGATCTTGCCCTCGGGGACATTGCGCACGCCCACCTTCACCTTTTCCCTGATGCCCACATAGCGCGACACATCCAGCGAATAGGACGCCTCCTTCGCGGAAAGGCGCGTACCCGCCGGGACCTCGAACTTCACTTTGCCGTGCAGGCTTCTGTCCACATCGTGCTTCGAAATCTGGCGCGTGAGCACCTGTCCGATTCCGGCTATGCGCGAAGGATTGCCGTAGACCAGCACGGAGTCCGGGGTGAGCTTCATCTCGCTCGTGGCCATATACTGCTCGCGGAAACGGATCTGCCTCACCGGCACGACCGGCACTTTCTTATAGGACTCCGGCGCGAAGCGCACGGTAATGTAGTCCGAAGCGAACTGGGCCTTGGTCCGGGCTCCGAAAATAGCCTCCGTGTAGCGTACGAGGTTATTTGCCGAAACGGTGAAGAAATCTCCTTCAGAGTGGCGGAAAAGATCCGGGTCCATCACCACATCCACCGGCCTGCTCCCGCGGAGCGACAGCCCCAGCAGACGGAAGCCGGACGCGGTGACGTTTGCGGTCACCTGCACGCTCTCCATCGCGGCCGCGCTGCGGCCGACTATGGAACTGTGCGCGACCACCGGCACGCTCACCAGACCGGTCGTCTCTTGAGAGAGATTGCCGATAAGCCAGATGGCCAGGGAGGCCACCACGGCCAGCACGAAGGATGTGGACCTTTTCACGGGCGGAAATTACTTCTCTGCCTGGGTTGCGGAGCTGTCGCGTACGATGGAGCTCTTGTCCACCCTGAGTTTCACGTCGCCGTCCACCTTGAGAAGGACGGTCTTCTCTTCGATTTCAGCGATAGTGCCGTAGATACCGCCGGCAGTGATCACTTTGTCGCCTTTCTTGAGTTCGTTGCGGAATTTCTCGAGCTCCTTCTGCTGCTTACGCTGCGGACGGATCATAAAGAGCCACATAATCGCGAAAAGCGCGATGATCATAATCCAGAAGCTCCACTGACTGCCCTGAGCCTGGCCGGCTTCTGCCTGAAGTAATGTAATGAGTGTCATAATAGTTTGTTATTTTGTTTTGTTAATAAGCTTGTCAAGAAGGCCGTTCACGAAGGCCTTGCTCTCCGGAGTGCTGTAGAACTTGCTGATTTCCACATACTCGTTCATAATGATCTTGGGCGCGATCGAAGGGAACGCCGCCGACTCCGCCATACCCGTGACTATCAGGGCCAGATCGGTGGTGCAGATACGGTTGATATCCCACTTCGGGGTGAGTTTCGCAATCTCCTCGACCGACTTGCTGAAGGACGCCACAGCCTTGCGGACTATTCCCACCACGAAATCACGGTCGGAGTCCTTGCCTTCCTGGCCGGGAAGCTGGCTCAGGTAAAGCTCAGGCAGAGTCCAGCGCTTGCCTGCGGCGAAATCGTCCATAGCGCGGCAGCAGTAGGTCAGCGCATAGGCGAGATCGTCGTTCCACCAGATGGAAAGGCCTTCGAGGATGTCCTCGAGGTCTTTGTTGTCCACCAGTTCGTTTTCAAAAATGGAAATCCAGAGTTTTGCGTCCGCTTCGATGCTTCGCTCCGGGGATGCCATATAATCGGCATAATAGGCGGAGGCCTTCACGGAGTCGTAGAGATGCCACAGGAATGCGTCGTACTGATCCCAGCTGAGCTTTTTCTTATCCACCAGCTTACGGAAATCGGGATCCTCGGAAAGAAGCGGAGCGATTGCATTCTCCGCGAATTTCATATTGGGATACTTCTCCTCTTCGGTGGGATGGAACTTGGCACGCGCCGCCTCGATCCTGGTCTTTGCCTCCGAGGTCAGCGCCGGCACGAGGGCCAGCATAAAGAGATACAGGTCCCGGGTCGCCTGGCACGAAGCTTCGAGCTGGTCGAGCGCTTCAGCCTGGGTCATTTCCGGATTTTCCGCAAGGGCGTACACTGTCTTGAACGCCTTAATACGCAAGATTCTTCTGTTTAGCATCCTATGGTATGTCAATTAATTCCTGCAAATATAATCAGGAATCGAAAAAAATTCTAATTTTGCATTAAGTAAAATAACCAATAATAACTATGTACAAGGAAGATTACGATTCGTTCAGGGAAGAAAGAGGTTCAGATGACGTGTTCTCCAAACCCGTCAGAGCCGGAAAACGTACATATTTCTTCGATGTGAAATCCACCAGAGGCCAGAAAGACTTCTATCTGACCATCACCGAAAGCAAGCGTCACAACAACGCTGACGGCAGTTTCACCTTCGACAAGCACAAGATTTTCCTCTATAAAGAAGATTTCGAGAAATTCCGCGAAGGGCTGGATGACGTCATCACCTACATCAAGGACAATTGCTTCGGTGGAGAGATTCCCCAGCGGCCCAAAGACGAGTCCTCCGATGACAATTTTTAATATGGACACCTTGAAAGCAGCCGCGTCTTACGTGGCTGATTTCATTTCGGGCCCTATGCCCGAGGTGGGCATCGTGCTCGGAAGCGGCCTCGGCTCGCTTGCGGACAGCATCGAAAACCCGCAGGTCCTCCCCTACTCGCAGATTCCCAACTTCCCCGTCAGCACCGCCGTGGGCCATAAAGGCAACTTCATAATCGGCACGCTCGCCGGGAAGAAGGTAATCGCTATGCAGGGCCGTTTCCACTATTATGAGGGCTACCCGATGACCACCGTCACTATGGCGGTGCGGGTGATGTATCTCCTGGGGGTGCGGACGCTCTTCGTGTCCAACGCCGCGGGCGGCATCAACCCCGAATACCGCATCGGCGACCTTATGATCATAAAGGACCATATCAGTATGCTGCCGAACCCGCTGATCGGCCCGAACCTCGACGAACTCGGCCCGCGCTTCCCGGATATGACGCGCCCCTACGACCCGGCCCTCATCCGCAAGGCCCACGAAATAGCGGCGAAGCTCGGATGGTCGCTGCACGAGGGCGTGTACTTCGGCGACACCGGTCCCTCCTACGAAACGCCGGCCGAATACCGCTTCTACCGCACCGTGGGCGGAGACGTGGTGGGTATGAGCACCATTCCGGAAGTCATAGTCGCCCGCCACTGCGGGATGCGCGTCTTCGGAATGTCCGTGGTCACAAATGAAGCCTCCGGCGATTTCGCCGACGACTATGAAAACGACGGCGAAGACGTGGTGAAGGCAGCGGACGCCGCAGCCTCGAAGCTCACCCGCATATTCAAAGAACTTATCGCAACACTCTAAAACTCATAACCAATGTCAGATATTTTAGCACCTTACCTCAAGGCAGTCGAATACATACGCTCGAAAAGCGGCGGAGTCACGCCGGAAATCGGAGTAATCCTCGGAAGCGGACTCGGTTCGCTGGGCGAGCAGATCGAAAACCCTTCGATCATCCCCTACAACGAAATCCCCGGCTTCCCCGTCAGCACGGCGATAGGCCATAAATCACGCCTCGTCATAGGCGATCTCGGCGGGAAGAAGGTGGTGGCTATGCAGGGCCGTTTCCACTTTTACGAGGGGTACACGATGGAGCAGGTCACCTTCCCCATCAGGGTGCTGAAACTGCTCGGAATCAAATATCTGTTCGTCTCAAACGCAGCCGGCGGCCTGAACCTGAGTTACCGCGTGGGCGACCTGATGGTCATCAAGGACCAGATCAATATGATGCCCAACCCGCTCATCGGCCCTAATGCCGAGGAATTCGGCCCGCGCTTCCCGGATATGACCCACCCCTACGACGTGGAGCTCCGCAGGCTGGCCTTCAGGCTCGCCCGCGAGATGGGGATTCACCTCCAGGACGGCGTCTACGTAGCCTGCACGGGTCCTTCATACGAGACCCGCGCGGAGTACAAGTTCTTCCGCGTGATAGGCAGCGACGCAGTGGGTATGAGCACCGTGCCCGAGGTGATAGTCGCACGCCACTGCGGCTTGAAAGTCTTCGGTATGTCCGTAATCACCGACCTCGCCCGCGAGGATATGCCGGACGATTATGTGACGGACGGAGAAGAAATAGTAAAGGCGGCCAATCAAGCTACCAGCAAGATGACCGCCCTGTTCGAAAAGATGATCGCCGCTATTTAGCGATAGCGACCGATCTGGTTTCCCTGATCACCGTGATCTTCACCTGGCCGGGATAAGTCATCTCGTCCTGGATGCGCTGCGCGATGTCCGTGGACAGGCGGGCGGCCTGCTCGTCGGTGATCTCGTCTGCGCCCACGATCACGCGAAGCTCGCGGCCCGCCTGGATGGCGTAGGACTTCGTGACGCCCTTATAAGAGGCTGCCAGATCCTCCATACCCTTGAGGCGCTTGATGTAGCTCTCGATGACCTCGCGGCGTGCTCCCGGGCGTGCGCCTGAAATGGCATCCGCAACAAGCACGAGCGGCGAATAGATCGAGGTCATCTCCATTTCTTCGTGGTGCGCTCCCACAGCGTTCACGATCTCCGGACGCTCCTTGTACTGCTCGGCGAGCTTCGCTCCCAGAAGGGCGTGCGGCAACTCTTCGTCTTCAGTGCTGACCTTACCGATATCGTGCAGCAGACCGGCCCTCTTCGCGATCTTCGGGTTCAGCCCGAGCTCGGCGGCGAGGATGGAGGCTATCGAGGCCACCTCGCGGGAGTGCTGCAGGAGGTTCTGTCCGTACGACGAACGGTATTTCATACGGCCGATGAGGCGTACGAGCTCGAGGTTAAGGCCGTGGATGCCAAGGTCTATGCAGGTGCGCTTGCCGGTCTCGAGTATTTCGTCTTCGAGCTGTTTGCTCACCTTCGCCACCACCTCTTCGATGCGCGCGGGATGGATACGGCCGTCCGTGACGAGCTGATGCAGAGCCAGACGGGCCACTTCCCTGCGGACGGGGTCGAAACCGGAAAGCAGGATTGTGTCCGGAGTGTCGTCCACGACTATCTCCACGCCGGTCGCGGCCTCGAGCGCGCGGATGTTGCGGCCTTCACGGCCGATGATACGGCCCTTGACTTCGTCGTTCTCGATCGGGAAGGTGGTGACCGCATTCTCGATCGCGGTTTCGGTCGCGGTGCGCTGGATGGTGTTTATGACTATGCGCTTCGCCTCTTTAGCGGCGTTCAGGCGCGCTTCGTCCATAGTATCATTGATATATGACAGGGCCTCGCTGCGCGCTTCGGCCTTCATATTCTCCACAAGCATTTTCTTGGCTTCCTCCGCGCTCATTCCGGCCACGGTTTCGAGCTGCTTGTTCGCCTGGGCTGTCAGGGCCGCGCATTCGGCTTCCTTCTTCGAAAGTTGCTCGCGCTGGGCGTTCAGCTGGCCTTTCTGCGAATCGAGGTCGTGCTGGCGGCGTCCGAGCTCGGACTGGAGCTGGTTCAGCTGGGTCTCCTTCGCGCGGATGTTGTTCTCGCGGTCGCGGAGCTGGTTGTTTTTGTCGTTTACCTTGGCCTCATACTCTTCCTTGAGCTGCAGGAAGTGCTCCTTTGCTTCGAGCATCTTCTTCTGCTTGAGCGATTCGGCCTCGAGGGTGGCTTTCTGGATGATGGCGTCCCCGCGTCCTTTGCTGACGATACGGGTAGCTCCTATGTAAATTGCCAGGGACAGGACTGCGCCTGAGACGGCTGCGATAATGATGTAAAGTACCATTGTGTATATGTTGTGTTAGTGTGCAATATGTCAAAAAACAAAAACAGCATCTGCAAAAACCCGCAGATACTGTTTTGTAAAAGACCGTTAGTCCTTGGCTGAAACTTTCTTAAAGAAAGATTTGGGGGCCTCCCGGTTCAGGCTTCCTGCACTGGGGCAGGCATGCTATCGACGGCGAGAACTTACCCGGTTCCGTAGAACTTGTTTGTTAGAGCAAGGAGGAACTAACGGTTAGTCTCTATTTTTTTCAGATAGGCCTTCAGCTCCTTCTCGAGCTTGGCTGTTTCATCGGTATTCTGCACGAGGCCTTTCTTCGCCACGAACATAGAGATAGTATTCATCAGCGCCACGAACACCAGTTTGTCCGCCAGGGTCTGGTCCG